>CAYXRA010000022.1:0-38968 GCA_964467525.1 uncultured Calditrichaceae bacterium | reverse complement strand
ACTTTTACAGGATCAATATCTTTGGCCATTTTAAATAATTCCTTTTCAATAATTTCATCTATTTCATCTTGATCAGGCAGTTTTTGCTTGAAGTACTTGCTTAATAATTTCAAGTTATTTTTTGAGGGATAACGTAGCATTCTAAGGTCAGATGCATTCACCTGGGTATGTCCATTGAAAACCCGAAAATATAAATCAATTATAGTTGAATTGAGAAAGAGTGTTAATCCTTTGGCGGTTTCTTCATCCAGGCCAGAGTAATTTGAGTGGTAAACATTTAAATGATTTTCAAATCCAACTCTTTCATATTTAAAATTCAATGGACTAAACAAAGCCGGCACAATTCGACGCTTTTCTTCCTTTGCGCTGAATCTGCGACAAAGAACATAAAAACCCGAGTCTAAAAGTAATTCATTGGTAGCATCTGTATTTATTATTGATTGTGCTTTTTTACTTTTAACAGGCCATTTAATGTAGCCATCTTTAAAATTTAAAGGATATATCAGAGGTACAGTATTGTCAGATGGTTCATCCCGCAGGTATTCGGTTGCACGAAAGTCAACGACCCGGCCAGTTGAGACTTCAATATCTAAATCGTGAATCGAGCATGATAAACTTAAAATTCTTTCTGTTACACGCTCTACGTTTTTGTCTGTTATCAAATGAATTATTTTATTCTTGTCGTTTGGACTAATTAGATTATCATAATCAACGTTAATTTGCGTATGAATTTCATCTGTTGGATCTTCACTCGATGTAATCTTAACGCTACGTATTTTTTTACTTTTAAAGGCATGAAAAATAATATTTTCCTGTAATACTTCATCTTCGCTAAAAGAACGATTTCGTGAATTATAAATATGAATATGGTTAAAATACATCTCAGAAGTAAACAGATAGCGAAAAGATTTAAAATAAGGGCCATTTGTAAAACTTCTGGGAGTGATTGCTACTAATTGTCCTGAATTCCTGAGAAGCTTTACACTTAATGCAAGAAAGGCGGAATATAGATTTGAAGTCTCTATATTTATTGAACTAAGTATTTTTCTTGTTGATGAAGAACTATGTATTTTTCTATAGGGGGGATTCATTATTATATAATCAAAACGCGCGTTGAAATCGGTTAACGAAAATAGTTGAGTTTCAGATTTAATGCTGTCAGCGGCTATTTTAATAAAATCTTCATTAATCACTTCAACCGTTAAATTAATATCGTTTTCATTACATTTATTGGCACACAATTTTAACGTATGATTAAGTTCATCAATCAAATGCTGATCATTCTCAAATATGATTAAATTTATTCTTTTTTCCGCCTCAAACTCTTCAATAATTCTGTCAATCAGAGCTGCGCTAAGAATACCTACTCCGGCGCCGGGATCTAAAATATTTATCTCATTTTTTTGCAGGTCAAACATAGCCGCCATTTGGGCAGCAATAGGAAGCGGCGTGAAATATTGTGCATATTCTTTTTGGCGAATCGGGTCTAATTGACTGCCGGCGTTAATTCTTATTAATTCCGCCGTAGAAAGAAGCTCACTATGTGTATTCAAATTTAACATAGCCTATAATTTTATAATGAATTTTTCTAAAATACATCTTTTATGCAACCTGAGCAAAGGAAATTTATTCATTACTTAATAAAAAGAGTGGATTAATAGATTTGTGAATTATTAGAATATTGGAAAGATGGTGAGAGCCTGACTCGAAAATCCGCTTCAGGAAGTTTTATCCAAATTCGGTCGCGGGGCGTAGCGGATATCGACGCGGTCGATTTTAGTTTTATTTAATTCGGCACTTGTATTATTTTTAATCCCGCTTTAAACTGTAGTGCAATGTTAAACAAAAAAGGCGCTGTTAATGCAGAATAAAAAACAACTGGCCCGACAAATGATCGATGCGGCGCTGAATGCCGTCGATCCCTGCAATTTAATCAAAGAGCAGATTAAACAAGATGGCTCGAAACTGGAAATCAATGGCGATGTGCTCGATCTGAATCATTATGAAAATATTTACCTGGTCGGGGCGGGGAAGGGCTGCGCACCGATGGCCGCGGCCATGGAAGCATTGCTGGATAACCGCCTGAAGGGCGGAGCCATCACCGTTAAATACGATCACGGTCAGCCGCTTAAAAAAACGAAAATCACCGAAGCCGGACATCCGATTCCCGATGAAAACAGTCTGAAAGGAACGTGGGAAATACTGAAGCTGCTGGAACAAGCGGGCAGTAATGATCTGATTTTTGTGCTGATCACCGGCGGCGGCTCCGCCCTGCTGGAAGCTTTGCCCGAAGGCATTACCCTGGAAGGGCTCGCCGAAACGAATAAGCTGCTGCTGGCCAGCGGCGCCACCATCGATGAGATCAACACCATCCGCAAACATATTTCGCTGGTAAAAGGCGGACAGCTTACCAAAGCTATTTATCCGGCCCGCGCCGTTACGCTCATTCTGTCGGATGTCATCGGCGATCCTCTGCAGAGCATCGCCTCCGGTCCCACAGCGCCGGACAATACTACTTTCAGCGCCGCCAGCCGCATTGTTGAACGCTACGGATTGCAGGATAAACTACCCGAAAATATTATGACCCGCATCATCGACGGCGCCGGGGGCGCTATTGATGAGACGCCCGGCCCGGAAGATCCGGTATTTAATTATGTTAAAAATTATATCATAGGCAATAACCGTCTGGCGCTGAAGCGCATGCAGAAGGTCGCGCAACAGAATGGTTATAAAACGCTGATTTTAACGGACAGCGCCAGCGGCGAGGCGCGGGAAGCAGCCCGATTTTTTGCGGCTATCGTTCGCAGCGCCGCACGAACCGGTCAGCCGCTGCCTTCACCCGGCTGTCTGATTTTCGGCGGTGAAACCACCGTTACCCTGCGCGGATCGGGCAAAGGGGGACGCAACCAGGAGCTGGTTCTGGCTGCTTTGAATGCTCTGCGGGACTTCGAAAAGCCGTTTTATTTTTGCAGTGTCGGCAGTGACGGTAACGACGGACCGACGGACGCCGCCGGGGCCTGGATCGATCAGGATTCTTATCAAAAGGCATTAGAACAGAAGCTGGATATCGATGATTTTCTGGATCGGAATGACGCCTATCATTTTTTTGAAAAATTAAAACAGCTCATCAAAACCGGTCCCACCCGCACCAATGTGATGGATGTGGCGTTTTGTTTGTTTTAGGCGGATCATGAGCATTCGGGAATAAGAGAGGCCTCACCCCCATAGTCCCTCTCTGTCACGCTGCAGCGTGACAGAGAGGGAGAAAGTTATACTGCCCCATATCCAGAGTTAAATAAATTTCGGTTTAATAAAATTAGATTTGATGAAAGCAGGAAAAAATCACTGAGTTCCGGTTTTGATTGGTTAAATACTTTAAATATTCAATATCCGATATTCAATTGCCAATTTCTGATTTTGCTTATGATAATCCCATAAACAAATAGTACATCCATGCCTCATTTTGCCATTCATCCATCCTTCCAATCTTCCAAACATCCATTCTTCCAATACGTCAACAATTCTTTGTTTTAATCAGCACATTTTTGTAAAATAGCGATAAATATTTTATCTACGGAATGATAGGAAGCTCCATGGGCTGGATGAAACTGCTTGAAGAAGACAAAGAGAAATCGCACCAATATGACAAACTGAAAAAAGAAGATCTTAAAGTGCTTGTGATCGATGATGAGGTTCATATTACCAATGCCCTCGGCAGATATCTGCAAATGGAAAATTATAACGTGATTACCGCGCAAAACGGCCGGCAGGGCTTTGAGAAATATCTAAACGAAAAACCGCACATTGTTATTACCGACATAAAAATGCCGGGCATGTCAGGACTCGATTTGCTCAGCAAAATCAGGGAAAATGATTCCGATACGGAAGTTGTTGTGATCACCGGTCACGGTGACATGGACTCGGCAGTAACCGCGCTCAAGAACCAGGCTTCCGATTTTATTTCAAAACCGATCGATTTTGATGTGATTGTAATGGCCCTGGAGCGTTCGGTCGACAGGCTGTCGCTGAAGCAAAAAATAAAGTCGTACACCGCAGAGCTGGAAGAACTGCTCAGGCAGGTCAATTCGTCAAAACGCTATATGGAAACCATCGTTAGAAATTCACCCAATGCCATCGTATCTTACGATCACCGGGGTAAAATAATATCCTGGAATGCGGAAGCCGAACGGATCACCGGTTACAATGCCGGAGAATCAATCGGGAAAACCCTGTCCGATATCTTCCTCATGGAAGGCAACCTGATCGACTTCGACGAAGAACAGATTGATGAAAATGATCTGCAGAATGTGGTGGTACAGATTTTAACCCGGCAACAGGAGTTGCGTTATATCAGCAGAAATGCCAATGTGCTGCGCGATCAGGATAACAAAATCGCCGGCGGCATCGAGAGTTTTGTCGATATCACCGAGCAGGTTAAAAACGACCGCCTGCTGGAGAAGCGTTACCTGCAGGTGCAGATGATTAATGAAGTGGGCAAAAAAGTTGCCAGCAGCAAAAAACTGGACGACCTGCTGCAATTTGTCACCGAACATATGGTGAAAACTTTTTTTGAATCGTCCCAGGTGGTGGTGTTTATTCATGATCCGGAAAAGAAAAAACTTATTTTGCGGGCTCTGGCCGGATACCGGGCCGAGCGTGTCCGGGGAAAATTTCCCGTCGGTACCGAATTCAGGGATGATGAGGGTGTTATCGGGAAAGTATTCCGCAGCGGTGAGGCCGATATCATCAATGACGTGACAACCTGCCCCTATTTTTTCAGCGCTTCTTTGCCGGAAGTGGCCAGTGAATTTGCCTTTCCCATCCGTTCAAAAGATAATATTTACGGTGTGCTTAACATCGAAAATACGGAGCAGATGCAGCTTGATGAATCAGACCGCTTTCTGCTTGAAGCGGTTGCCGAATATCTGGGCATCAGCGTCGAGCGAATCGAATTACTGGAGCGCATCACCCAGCAGAATCAATTACTGGAAAAACAGGCCGGCGAACTGCGTGAAGCGCTGGACAAGGTGGGCGCCCAGAAAGAAATTATTGAAGAGCAAAACACCAGACTGATTAAGGACCTGCAGAAGGCCGGTGATTTTCAGAAAAGTCTGCTGCCGGAAAAATTGCCGGAATTCGAAAATATCAAATTTGCCGCATCCTACACACCCTCCAGTCAGCTCGGCGGTGATTTATATGATATCTTCGAAGTCAATGAAGATTTAATCGGCGTACTTGTGGCGGATGCTTCCGGGCACGGCGTCGCCTCGGCCATGCTTTCGGCGATGTTTAAAATGACCCTGGAAAAACACGCCCGCCAGATTACCAAACCGGCCGAAGTGCTCAGTCTTATGAACAAGGATTTTTGTCAGGTGCTGCAAATGGGCGAATTTTTCACCGCCTTTTACGCGCTTTACGATCGTAAACGGAAGCAATTAACTTACGGCAACGCCGGTCATCCCAAACCATTGCTCTATAATTACGAAACGGGTGAAATTACTGAGCTGGATACGGAAGGATTTTTACTGGGCGTAATGGAAGACGGCATCAGCTACGAGGAAAAGTCAATTAACCTGGCCGGCAGATACCGCTTACTGATTTACACCGACGGCGTCAATGAAGCCGCGGATCAGGATGATAATCAGTACGGCAATGAACGCATTGTAAGCAGGCTCAGAGATGGAATAAAACAAAGGCCTGATACGTATCTTGAGCGTATCCGGACCGATGTCGCCCGTTTTACCGGTTCGGATGTTTTTGAGGATGACGTTACCCTTGTGGTGATGGATATTCGGTAATAATTTGAATTCGCAATCCTGAAAAGAAAAAAGGAGCCGTTAAAAAATGATACAGGTTTCCGATCAACAATTGCAGGAAAAAATAAAACAGGTTTATGAAAATGATCAGGCCCATATTTTCCGCTTTTGGGATGAATTAAATGAATCCGGGCGCAGTAATCTGCTTAATCAGATAAAGCGCATTGATTTCGAATTACTGAATCAGTTAATCGAATTTGCTCTGAAAGAGGAAAAGGATACGCAGGAGGATCTGAAACTCGAACCCGGCGATGCTATTACGCTTAAACAGCGCGAAGACAGTGATAAGGAGGCTATTCCGGTTGGTGAAGACGCGCTGCACAGCCATCAGGTTGCCGCGTTTCTCGTCGCCGGCGGTCAGGGCTCCCGCCTCGGATTTGACGGACCCAAAGGCGTCTTTAAAGTAACCCCGGTCAAAAAGAAACCGCTTTTTCAGCTTCATGCCGAAAAACTATTACGCATTTGTGAAAAATATGAAACCGTTGTGCCCTGGTATATTATGACCAGTGAAACCAATCACGAGGATACCATCCGCTTTTTTGAGGATAATGATTTTTTCGGATATGAAAAAGCCAATGTCATGTTTTTTAAGCAGGATATGATTCCGGCGGTCGACCACAGCGGCAAATTGATTTTATCCGAACGCGACCGGATTTTTATGAGTCCCAACGGCCACGGGGGATCGATAAAGGCCCTGTGGGAAAGCGGCGCGATAAAGGATATGCAGGAACGGGGGATCAAATATATCTTCTATTTTCAGGTGGATAATGTTCTGACAAAAATTTGTGATCCGGCCTTTCTGGGTTATCATATTGCGGATGAGTCGGAGATGTCCAATAAGGTGGTGCGGAAGCAGGATCCCAAAGAAAAAGTCGGCGTAATCTGTAAAATTAACGGCAAAACAGGCGTTGTCGAATACAGCGATTTGAGTGAGGAAGACATGTACGCCACCGATGAAAACGGACAGTTGAAATACTGGGCGGGATCGATTGCCACCCATGTTATCAATGTTGATTTTATTAAGAAAGAAAATCGCGACGGTTTTAAGCTGCCTTATCATAAAGCGGAAAAAAATATTCCTTACATCGATGAGAACGGCAAAGAAATAACGCCGGAAGGAAAGAACGGAGTCAAGTTTGAAACCTTCGTTTTCGACGCCCTTTTGCACACCGATAAGATTACGACTGTTGAAGTCGACGGCGGCAGGGAATTCAGTGCCCTGAAAAATGCCGAGGGCAGTGAGAGTCCCGAAACCGTGGAAAAGGATCTGCTGCGCAATTATGCATCCTGGTTAAAAGCCGCCGGCACCGATGTGGAAACCGATGACGCCGGTCTGCCAAAAATAAAGATTGAAATCAGTCCGCTGTTTGCAATTAACGAAGCGGATGTCAGACAAAAAAAACAACAGATACCGCCATTGCATGATGGCATCTATATTAAATAACGGAGTCATATGGAAACACAAATACGCGATCAGTTAAAACAGTTAAATCGCGCAAACATTGTATTGTGGGGCGCTATTTTAAGCGGCATGTTGATTTTGGTTATAGCCGCATATCTTTTTAAAACATTCGGCATTCTGGATTTTCCGGCAGTCAGGGATACCGGTATTTTCAGAAATGTGTTTTTGATGATCATTCTGATCCTGCTTTTTGTGATACTCTATATTAAACGTTCGCTGCTGACTGCGGAAAAAATAACTGAAAAAGCGCAAACATCCCCGGCAGCGGCCGAAGCCGATGCCATGCTGCCTCTGGTTCAGCATTTCGGTACCAATTCGGCATTACTTTTAAAAACGGTAAAACTTCTGCGCCGCTATTATTTGTTTGTCTGGACCATTGCCGATCTTATTGTAGTACTGGGATTCGTTGAATACGTGTTGACCCTGAATTTTCAGTCGCTTATGATTTACGCTATTGTGGGATTGTATTCTCTGATCATCAATTATCCAACGGTATCGCTGCTGGAAAAGTGCTATTTAAAAATAGAGGCGATGCAGTCTTAGGATTGAGATGGATATTAATCAACTTTTTAATAGATCAGAACCGGTTGAACAAAAGCGAATAGACGTAATCAGTGACATTACCGCAAAACCACTGGTTGATGCCATAAAGCGTCATGCTGTAGGCGGTGAGCTCAAGCTCACCGAACAATCGGAAGCCGTTTGCGCGAACAGACTGTTGCAGGGGGCGGTTGAATTCGCCCTGATACCGGTCAGCGCTTATGCCTATGGGAAAGGTAATTTTCAGGTGCTCCCCGATATAGCGATTTCTTTTAGCGGGCCTGCGGGCAATATGCAGTTATTTTTTAATAAAGAATTAAATGATATCGAGACAATAGCCGTGGATAAACGGGCCCATCTGGCCTTCCACCTGGTCCAAATTTTGATGACTGAGAAATATAAAACCACGCCGGATTATGTGATTATGGAACCGGATTTGCCGGCGATGCTGGAGAAGGACGATGCCGCTTTGCTTACCGGTGAACAGGCCATATCTGCCGCTAAGGAAAATCCCCATCGTCTCGATTTAGGCGAGGAGTGGTTCGATTTAACCGGTTTGCCGCTGGTGTATGCATTTTGGGCCGGCGCCGGGTGGGCATTTCATCCGCAAAAACTGCAACAGTTAAGGGATGCGCAAAAACTAACCGCGGTAAATCTGAAAAATATATGCAAAGCGTATGCTGAAAATCATTCTATGTACTGGACTGAATATCACGCTTTTCTCAGCGAATATGTTAATTATAAATTCGAAAATGAGGAAAAAGCGGCGCTTGCGGAGTTTTATCGCTATGCTTTTTACCTGGGAGTGATCGATCATATTCCTGAATTACATTTTTATGAATTTTAAATATGATTAATCTGTAAAAAATTACATGGAAGGTAAGTTATGTTAAGCAACATTATTGATCAGATTATGTCCAATCCGATTTTAATGGCTATTGCCGTAATTTTACTGGTCGTGATTCTTTTCGGTATTCTGAAACGATTGTTTAAAATTGCCGGGTTTGCATTTTTGATCGTGATAGCATTTTTGGCTTATGTGTATTTTACTTCTGACAATCCCCGGAAATCCGTTCAGAATTTACTGAACGATGGTAAAGAAAAATTGAATCAGGCCAAAGATAAAGCAAAGGATGTCTCGGATGAGGTGAAAAAAGAAGTGGACAAAATTCAATCCGGGGAATGAGCAGGCCTGAGTTTTTTCAAATGACTGCCACAGCCGGCCCTGCAATCGGATGAGCCGAATCCCGGCACGATTATTTGCCCGGCTGTTTGCTGACTCAGCGTACATTCCGGCAGCTCGGAACGTTCTACGCGAACAATCCTGACCAGCGGATGGTTGAGGATATAGTCGATGTGCCAGCGTGTCTTTTTATCTTTGCGCAGATGGCGATTGATTCTGGCCTCCAAACGCTTTTTTGCGCTGCCGCTGTAGACATACGATCCCGCCGGGAATGTAAACTTTCCCAGGCGTCCGATTTGAATGGTAATCGGATCGCTGATTTCGATAAAAAGCTGGTAAGATTGGTGCATTAGTTTACTAAAGTCTTTTTTGAACCAATATAAATATTTGAATAAATTACTTAAAGATAATATTTATTTTATCTTCAAGTGAAATTAATTTAAATTTCAAGTTGTTTGAAATAATTTGATTAATCTATAAAATTTTATGGAAATTTTCACAAAAATATACTTAGGTGATTGCAGGTCTGAGCTAGAAAAGGTCCCCGATAATTCAATTGATTTAATATTTACCTCCCCCCCTTATGCGGACCAAAGGAAAGGTACTTACGGTGGTATTCATCCGGATACTTATGTAGACTGGTTTTTACCAATTTCTTTACAATTATTAAGGGTTCTCAAACCAACAGGTACATTTGTTTTAAACATTAAAGAAAAAGTTGTTAATGGAGAAAGAAGTATCTATGTAATTGAACTCATCCTTGAAATGCGAAAACAAGGATGGTTATGGACAGAAGAATTTATATGGCATAAAAAGAATAGTTATCCTGGAAAATGGCCAAACAGATTCAGGGATTCCTGGGAACGCTTACTACAGTTTAACAAAGAAAAAAAGTTCAATATGTACCAGGAAGAGGTTATGGTACCTATAGGAGACTGGGCTAAGACAAGATTAAGGAATTTGAGTAAAACGGATAGAATAAGGGATGAATCTAAAGTAGGCAGCGGATTTGGTAAAAATATTTCAAACTGGTTGAATAGAGAAATGGCGTATCCTACAAATGTTTTACATCTTGCTACTGAATGTAATAATAAAAACCATAGTGCAGCATTTCCCGAAGAATTACCCCAATGGTTTATTAAGTTATTTACTAAAATTGGAGATACTGTGCTTGATCCGTTTATGGGATCTGGGACAACAAATTTAGTCGCACATAGAATGAACAGACATTCCATAGGGATCGAAATTAAACATGAGTACTATCAACTTGTCAAGAAAAAGATTGAACCAGTTAAGCTTGTTTTGTTATGAAATGAGGTAATTATGAATCCTGTAAAAAACCAAGACGTTCTAAATTACGTTGAAGAGAACATTGGTTCATTTCATCAAAAAAGGATTGATAAACTTGAAACCTTGAAATTAAAACAAGTTCTTAAGAAAAAAAATCCTTACCTTTTTAAGGCAAAGAATATTCTTAAAGCGCAAGATTTAATTCAAGCAATTGTTGATGCATTTCTTTCATCGAGCGAAGAAGGAATTTTTGGGGATTGGTTAGAGGGATTGGCCTTATTTATTAACCAGAAGGTCTACAACGGAAGAAAATCAGGAATACCAGGTGTAGATATGGAATTTGATAGAGATAGAACGAGATATATAGTATCGATCAAATCGGGACCCAATTGGGGAAATGATAGTCAGATAAAAAAAATGATTGATAACTTTAATTCGGCTCGTAGAGTATTTCGTACTTCAGGCGCAAATGTAAATGTTACTGCCGTAAATGGGTGTTGTTACGGAAGAACTACAATAAAAAATGAATACAAAGCCAAAGGTGATTATTACAAACTCTGTGGACAGGCGTTCTGGGAATTTGTTTCCGGCGATTCCAATCTATATAAATCTATAATTGAACCTTTGGGTTTTAAAGCTAAAGAAAAGAATGAAGAATTTATCAAAGCTTACTCACAAAAAATAAACCTTTTCACATTTGAATTTTCGAAGGACTTTTGCAAAAAATCGGGTGAAATAGATTGGGAACAACTGGTGGAATTTAATTCAGTGCGAACCAATTAGATAACTCTTTTCAAATATATTTATTCGTATTCTGTCATTAGTAAGAAAGAATAATTTAAATACATGTCAGATTCGATTAATCCATATTATTTTAAATCTGCATAGTTTATGGATTTGTCAGTTCCGTAATAATCTTTCGGTGTCGGGGAAATGCCTTAATCAGCTGGCGGCGGTCGCCCAGTTCAAAATCTTCAAATTCAAATCCCGGCGCCACCGTGCAGCCGACCAGGGTATAGGAATCCGGTGCGTTAACTTTTGCACCGAACCACCAGCCGGCATTGACATGGGCCTGAAATAATTCACCTGCTTCCAGGTTGTTGCCCAGTTTAATTTCAAAAAGCATACCCTCCGGATTAATACAGTAAAGCGTTAATGGGCTGCCGCAGTAAAAGTGCCACAACTCATCACTTTTGATGCGGTGCAATGCCGAGAAGGAATCACTCTTCAGTAAAAAATAGATTGCGGTTGAAAAACAGCGCCGGCCGCCGAAACGCTTCGGCAGGTGAGCGCCGTCTATGGTTTCATTGGAACGGTACGATTCCTTAAAATATCCGCCTTCGGGGTGTTTGGTGAGATTAAGCTTTTTGATCCAATATACTGCATTTATGCTCATCAGTAGCTCCATGTATGTTTACTGAGATATTAAAATTGTAGGTCGCCGCTCTCTGCATATTCAATTCACAAAAAACCGGCTGGACAATCTATAATACGACAGCGATCTTTTTGAACTAAAAATAAAGAGAGAATGAATAAAAACAAATTTTAGGCAAAAAAAAATCCCCGGCCTAGGCTGAAACCGGGGATTCTTGTAGGGGCATGTGTGGGGTTTATTTGAGGAACATTACAGCTTTTGTTTGAACTGTATTCTGTGTTTTCAACTGGTAGAAGTACAGACCGGAGGCAACCTGCTTTCCAAAGTTATCGTTGCCGTTCCAGGTAAATTTTGCCGTACCTTTTGCCAGTTCGCCATTGAACAACGTTTTCACTTTTTGTCCGAGTACGTTGTAAATGACCAGTGATATTTCGGTCGTTTTCGACAGATCAATCTTAATGGTCGTTCTCGGATTGAAAGGATTCGGATAAGCATCGTGCAACTGATGCGTGCTGATTACAGCTTCCGGTTCATCAGTAATTGACGTTGCCTGAAATTCTACACTTTCGGATTCGAGCTGTTCAACCGTAACATCTTGTGTTTCGCTGTATCCGCTCTTGGTTGTAATCATGACTTCGTAGTTTCCGTCACCTTCAACACCAAGGCTGAAATTACCGTTCGCATCAACATAGTCGGATGCGGTCCATTTGCTGCTGCCTTCAGCTCTTACATAAACCGTGGCGCCATCGTAGTCCGTTGTGCTTGCGGCTTTGGCCAGCGTGTTGCCGCCGCCCAGATTCATTTTACCTTTGATGTCGGCAATCGGCATACGGCTTGCGCCAACCAGTTTCAGCGTGAAGTCAATACCGGTTACATCATGATCCGTAATTGACAAGGCATCGGCATCTTCCCATTTCTGTACCGTGCTGTCTTCAGAGTACAGTCCCGGCAGGTAACCGAATCCACCCCAGGCCTGCAGGTAAACGCTGCTGCCCTGCGTAAATATGGAATCGAATGCGTAGAAACCATTGCTGTCGATTTTTGTGGTTGCAACGCCAACGTTGGTATCGGTTGTATAAGCCGTTACCTGACCCTGCGGTACGATTTTACCTTCTTCATCATAAACATGGCCGGTAATTCTGTAGGCATTTTCCGTATCGATTGAATCGAGCATGAAGTTGATATTTTCCACATCTTCACCGGCATAATATACGATCGGATCAGCATTCAGGAAAGTAGCTTTGCCATCGTAGAACTGGGCAAAGAAACCTTCGGCCGCGGCAAAACCTACCAGAGAATCTTCTTTCAGTAGGGTTTGACCTTCGATTTTATAATATCCGTTTTCATCGGTTTCGGTGTCGTATGCCTTATACAGATTTGTACTGAAATTATAGCTTACGAATGCAACTTCGGCGCCGGCAAGTGCTTTGCCGCTGTTGCTGCTGGTTACATAGCCGCTGATTGAGAAATCGGAAATCTGAACATCCGGCAGTGTGAAATCGATACCGGTTACACCTTCCTGAGGTACTGTAATAATTTCAGCATCTTTCGGTGTATGGGCAGCCGAATCCGGATTGCCGTTCCAGAATTCCATATACATGTGCTCCCCTTCGATAATCGTCTGAACACGGACGAGATAATCGCCGGGTGCGACGTTCAGGGTGTAATTACCATTCGAGTCAGGTGTTGCCATTGCCGGACGCATTGCGTTGATGCCATGGGCCATTACCGTAACCGGATACGTCTTTTCGGTAATGTTGTTTACCGTACCGGTAATCGTGGTCATCTTCTTCAGTACAATATCATCCAGTTGGGTGTCGCCCATTGCTTCCGCAACGCCCCAGAAAGCCAGAGTTTGTTCACCCTGGGGGATATAGAAAACGTATTTCCCGTCCAGCATAGCCAGACTAAAATCGCCGTTATCATCGGATTCAGCACTATAGTGTGCCCAGCGCAATGCAATTTTAGGGACGTTAAAGTAGACTTCATATTCACGAAAATCATTTAAATCCACGCTGTCGGCTAATTTCAGGAAGTAGATATCTTTCGAAACTCCGCTGCCTTCAAATGAAATGTTACCGCTTACGGTGGATAAATCCTGGCGGGCGGTCAATTCGAAATCCTGCGTTTTCACTTCTCCCATTACGGATGTAATTGTTACATCATAATCGAGCGGTTGAAATGAAAAGGTATCCATAATAGCTAAATTATAGGTACCGGGAATAGCCGGGAAACTATATTTTCCCTGCATATTTGTCCAAACCGGACCTTCCAGGCTGGTGTCCGCAGCGCTGACCCAGAGTGCAAATTGCGGCATCGGTTCGCCGTTGTAAGTAACCGTACCTTCGATCCTTGAAACCTGTTGAGCCTGTACAAGGCCGAAAGTCAATGTAAGCACTACAACTGCTGTTAAAAACTTAAGTGCAGTAAAATGTCTCATGAGAGTTCCTCCTGTTTGATTTAATGTGACTTATTTGCTCACTACTTTATCTTACAACTACTATGCCAAAAGAGATTTTATGCTAAAATTAGTTTCATATCCGTAGCTTAAAGCCAAATATCGGCCAATCCTTTGATAATGATAGCGATATTTTGCGTACAGCACTTAAATTGTTTGTGATCATTAGAAGAAAATACATAGGATACCATGCAATTTTTGCATAGCTATGAAAAATATGCATAATAAAATTTGAAAATTACCAGTGAAAACGGAGAGCGATTGCAACCGATTCCTTATCTACAGCCATGGCAATCGATTTTTGTTGCTGAAGATGTAAATCATAAATTGAATACAACCCCCAAAGCAGATAACCGGTAAATAAGGCATTCCTGATTTTATAGTGATTATTATATCGGTTATAGAGGCGGTCGTAATTGGCGTCATCGCGGGCAGCCATATAATCATCACGGTAATGATTGGTTTGTATGGTGGAATAGACGGCGCCGGCCAGCAGCAAGGCCGTTACCGATGAAAGGATATACCCTTTATTTTTGTAGCCCGAAAGCAGATGCCCGCTGCCGGGCAGAAAAACCGTCGTTACAGCCTCGTGTGGTTTTATGAGAAAGCGGTTCGCCGCGGTGCGGTCAAATCCGGCAACGCGTAATGAGTCTGTTCGTTTAGCCGATTGATGACTTTTTTTGATATAATTAAAAAATTCAATGATCTTCGGAGAAACCTGGCGGGGATTGAGTTGATGGGAAGGTTCGATTTCCAAAATATCGATAATAATTGTTTTTGCTTTGGCCGTATCATTCAACGCATAAGCGGAGCTTAACATATATTGATAAATCTGCAGACTGTCCTCTTTATTCATAAAAGGATCGGCAAGCAGAAAATTACCTTTTTCCAGCACCTGTTTGTATTCAAAATTTTTGAAATGTTTCTCAAGAGAATCGATTTCTTTTTGCAGGTTTTGAGCCTGCAGGGCAATGAACGACAGAAATATGCTAAATATCAGACGTTTTACGGACATTATGTATCCTCGGATTAGTTAATCTGCTTCAATACAATATTCTGTGTTACTTCAGGCTGACCCTGCCAGCGAATGGTATCAATCCATGTCTGATAAAAATCATTTACAATTTTTAACGTGTGTTTTTCCCGGGAAAGGTACAAAGGCTTCTGCAGCGGTGTTGTACCTATAAATTTATCGTCAATGTACACTTTTCCCCAGGGAATTACATCGAGTTTGAGTTGGTAAAACATGGAATCCAGGTTATAGCTGAAGTAATTATTTTGATTCGGTTTAATCTCTATCGTTTCGGTGAAAGAGGGATAATCGGCGTTCTGCAGACTTAAGGTGTAAAGGCCCGGTTCGATTTCAATTGGACTGGACATGGGCACCGTATCGATGAGCGTGTAATTCAGATAAACCCTGCACCAGGGATAAGTATCAATTTTAAAAGTCGTTGGCGGCAGGTTAAGCGGTGTTTCTACCCGTTCCGGTTTATCCGTGACGGATTCAGTCTCTTTTTCGGTTGGCTTTTCCGACAGTGTCTGATTGATTTCAGAATTTGCCAGTTGAAAGGAGGCTGTTAAAGAATCCTGTATCTCTTCCGTATTTTCTGTATCCTGATTATTAACGGCAGCGGTATCAATTAATGCCAATGATGGCTGATCATTGACCGGCGGCTGATTGATTATGTAAAAAATAAATAAAAAGACTAAGGCTGCGGCAGTACCGGATAAAGCCCATTTTAGAAAAGCAGGGAACTGCCATTTATCCGGATGTTCCTGTTCTTTATCTGCGCTGGCTAATCCGGCGGCATTTTCCTCGATAAAATGAACGGCCTGCGTGGCATTGGTCAGGCGTTTTTTTATATCTTTTTGCAGCAATTTTTCGATGAGCGTCTCATACCATTTCGGCAGCTGTGGATTCATCGCACGCAATGCCGGAGGGGAGGATATGAGTATTTTTGAAAAGATTTCACCGATATTTTCCGCCTCGAATGGGTGCTGATGGGTAGCTAGCTGATAAAATATAATCCCCAGAGAAAACATATCGCTGGCTGAAGTAATCGGTAAATTATTAATCTGTTCCGGAGACATGTAAAATGGTGTGCCGAGCAGTGATCCTTCGGTTGTAACCCTTTTTTGGGTACTATGCAAAGATATGCCGAAATCAGTGAGTTTTATTTTCCGGTCTTTGGAAACTAAAATATTTTCCGGTTTAAGATCACGGTGCACATATCCTTTTTCGTGGATAACTGCAACACTCTTTGCTATCTGATAAGTAAAATCAATAATTTCATTAACATCAAGGGGGTGTGTCTCGATATATTCTTTCAGGTTCCATCCCTCAACATATTCCATCGATATGTAATAATCACCCGCTTCTTCGCCATAATCATAAATGGAAACAATGGCATCACTGTTAAGATCGGCCACGATTTTGGCTTCGTGTTCGAAGCGTTCAATGAGGGGTTCATCACCGCCGGCATGCACTTTTAGCAGCGTTTTGCGACCCAGTTTTTTATGCTTTGCCTGATACACGCGCGTGGGGCCGTTCTCAGATATGGATCTTTCGATTATGTAATTGCCTATGGTTTCCATATTTATTTATTAAATTTGCCCCGGTTTAGTAAATGATAATCTCTGATTACTGTTTGATTAAGCGTTGGCCTGTAAATAAAAACGCGTCGATTACAATCCTAATTCTTTTGCTTTTGCCTGCAGCGAACGTAACGAAATATCCAGACTTTTTGCTGCTTTTGTCTTGTTACCATTAAATGCTTTAATTCGTTCCCGGATTGCCATATTTTTCAACTCTTCCATGGTTCCCATAAAATGCTCGTCCAATTTTTCATGCTTCAGATCATCGAACTGAATGTCTTCTTCCTGAATAACATTATCGGCGGCTAAAATGGAAGCGCGCCGGATCATGTTTTCCAGTTGGCGAACATTGCCCGGCCAGTTGTAAGCCATCAGTTTTTTTAGGGCATCTCTGGAAATTTTCATATCGTCGTTATCTGATTTTTTCAGGAAAAATTCGACTAATAGCGGAATATCCGATTTCCGATCCCGCAGTGGCGGAACCTCGATATTGATTACATTGAGCCTGTAATATAAGTCTTCACGGAAGTTGCCTTCTTTGACCATGGTCACTAAATCGCGATTTGTCGCAGCCAGAATACGAACATCAACATGGCGGATGATGTTTTCACCGAGCCGTTTGATCTCTTTATTTTGCAGTACGCGCAGTAATTTGGACTGCAGTTCATGGGATAAATCGGCGATCTCGTCCATGAAAAGCGTGCCGCCTTCCACAGCTTCGAACAAACCTATTTTATCCTTATTTGCGCCTGTGAAAGCGCCTTTTTTATAACCGAATAATTCGCTCTCCAGAATGGTTGCCGGAATATTGCCGATATACTGGGCAATATAGGGTTTATCCGCCCGGTCGCTCAACTGGTGAATGGCATGCGCAACCAGATCCTTGCCCGTTCCGTTTTCGCCGGTGATAATCACCGATGCATCAGATTTGGCAATTTTATTGATAAGCTGAAAAAGGCGCTTCATGGAATCCGATTGGCCAATTATGGATGGAATGGCAACATCCTGCTGAATTTGATTTTTCAACAGAATATTTTCACTCTCAATATGTTTTTTATTGAGGATGTGTTCTAAAGTAAGCGAGGCAATAGGCGCAAAAAAAGACAGAAACTTGCGCGCAGATTCATTAAATCCCTGCCTGTTCTGGCGACTGTCAAAATAGAGTATACCGTAAATCCGCCCTTTAATGATCAGGGGAAAAGCCAGTATGGCATGAATACGATTGATGATGACACTGCGTTTGCTGGAATAAACGTCATCAGTGCGCGTATCAAAAGTAAGCACCGCTTCTTTATGATTTAATACTTCCCGGAAAACGGTCTGTGAAAAGCGCACTTCATCCGCTTTCTGGCCGCTGCTTGTGCGGATCGTTCTGGGGATAAATGCATCGGCCTTCTGGTCATAGTAGATAAATGCCCCCACTTCAGCGCCGGTTTCGTTGATCAGCTCGGCCAGAATAACTTCCAGAATTTTCTCCTCGTCGGTAATACTGGCCATACGCCTGGTTAAATCATGTATGAGCGTTAAATGTTCGGGAAGCAGATCCTGATAATTCATAGTGAATTTCACTTATGATCCGACATAGGTAAATGGATAAAACTGCGACTGGCTTCTGTTGCCATATGCGTCGCTTACTTCAAGTTGCCAAAAATAAAATCCGGGAACCAGGGTCGAGTATTCCCGGCGCGTCTGATCTGACGGAATACCGGTTATCGATTTAGCAAGATCAAAATCGGGCTGACTGCGATATATTTTTATCGTATAGGTAAAATCATAATTCAGATTAACCGGTTCCCAGCTGAAAATAAGTGAATCGGCCACCGTGGCGTCCCATTCAGGAGTCAGAACCTTAAGCGATTTTTGAATAACGCGGATAATCCGGTAGTTCCTGAAAATACGTCGATCATTATTTTCTTTGTTCTTCACGATTAAATTAAAATTCAGTTCCGGTAACGCTTCATACGTTAATTCCGGCGCAATTTCGGAAATATGAAAACTGGTTTCATAAAGATTGCTAACCGAACTGTTGAAATTTAATGTGGTGTCAAATTGATAAAAATCAGATTTTAAAATAACTGCGTCAATATCCCCCTGTCCGTCCGGATCCGCTACGGTGGCCTGCATATAAACATAGGTTTGATTGCCACTGAATAAAGATGAAAGATTACTGTTCAATAGTTCCGGTTTACCGTTAAGAAAAATATTAAACGAATTATTTTTTGCCGTCGGATAAAAAACCAGCGTATCCGTAAAATATCCATCGGCACTGGCAATGATGCGCAGTGAGTCGCGTTCCTTATGCTGCCACGCCACAGACCCATCCTGACCGGTTATATCAATGAGCTGCATGTCTTTTTCAATCAGTGTAACGCCAGGTATACCACTACGGGGAACATATAAGTTCCATACCGTAATTTTTGACGTCACCGGATTTTGATAATTTTCAGCATCCGGATCGAAAGGGTTTTCACGGGGCGCATCACAGGCCCAAAACAGAGCCAGTGCAAAAATTAAAAAATGATGTCTGCTGATCAGTTCGATTATAAATTGTTTCATTTTCAGAAGTTATCAAAAAAATGAACGAACTTCCAAATCAATTTTAAGTCCTGACATAATAATCAGCAGGTTTATTGCATTGCATAACCCCATGCCCTGAAATTACGTTCCCAGTTTGTATTTATTTTTTGTTTGATGTTTTCGTCAATCTGTTTATAGGTATTCTTCTGGTACCTGGATTGCGATTCGAGATATTTCAACAGATGCGGCTTCATCGCATCAAAATTTTCCAGACCGAGGGTCCCGTAAATTTTTTCGATAACCGATGCGGCATCTTTTTCCAAATCTTCGAAAGCGATCTCACTATAATTTCCATTTTTTATCAACGCTAAATCATTAAAAAAAGAATTATAAATCGTTTTATAATGTGAAATGATGTAATCGTCGAATTGCTGATCATTGGTATTGGTCAGATGTGAATTGCGCACGGCAGTGTTGAATAATTTCAGCGAGGATCTGAAAACATCATAAGGGTTTCTGTGAATATGGATAAATTTTGCATTGGGAAAAATTTCCAGCAGATGGCGGATGCGCGCTGTGTTCAATGGCGACTTATAAAGCAGTTGCTTATTGTATTTATACGTCAGCTTTTTGCTTAAATAGATGTAATTTTCTTTCCAGTTTTGAAATTCTTCCGGGGGTATATTGTCAAAGGTGACGTAACGGTCGTAAAAATCACGGCTTTGCGGAAAAAGCCAACCAATGAGCGGACTCTGCATCGTCATAACAGCCAGGGCAAATTCTTCTTCAACCGGATCGTCAAGATGTACGTGAATATTATCCATTACCCTTTTCTGTGCAGCATACATTTGTAATCGTTTTTCGAATAATTTCTGGCGGGATAAAAACGTGTGCACATTTCTGCCTTCAAAGGCATTGATAAAGGCAAATTGCTTATCCCGGGACATCAAATTGTGTAAAAATGTGGTACCGCTGCGCCAGTGTCCGATAATACAAACAGGTTCCTTTTCAATTTTTGTGTTTCGGACGGCGGCATCGAACTGTTGCAGTTCTTTTTTTACCAGTTTGCTGTTTACAATGCTGTAGCAGGTAATAAAAAGCGATTTTATCCAGTTTTTGGGATGAATACGAAAACGATGTTTTTTCAGCAGGCGAATCCAGTCGCGAAAAAGAATACCGATGATACTGTCCATAATATAATACGCTCCTAATAAATTTGCTCCATGTCCGCGAAATTAAAACCTGTTCTGTTCCAGCAAGCTATCCTGTATACTGCAAATTATTAATTTCACTTTAATAAAAACGGTATAATATACAAATCTTTTTTATTAAATATGTGAAAAGAATCAATAAATAATTAAAAATATTAGAAATATTCAATGATAATTTTTATTCGGAGTAGCTCCATTCCTCAAAGCTGAGCTGCCAGGCCTTTGCGATCCGTTTTTTCAATTTCGGATCCAATTCTTCGTATTTATTCTTTTTATAGTTTTTATTTTGTTCCAGATATTTGTTAAGCAATGGCCCATATGTATCGAAACCGTTCAATTCGAGTTGACTGTAAATTTTCCCAATACCCGCATCGAAATCTTTCTGCAGGTCTTCGAATCCGATATCAATAAACTGATTTGCGGCCAGTAATTTACGGTCCTCGAAAAATACATCATACATTTTAATGTAGCGATCCAGAATACCGGTAATCAAATCATCACGATCTCCGCACTGCATATTGAACTTTGAAACGGTGTTCTGATAGAGCTTTAGTGTTGACCGGAACACATGATAGGGATTTCTGTGAATATGAATGAATTTGGCCTGCGGGAACATTTCCAGTAAAACTTTTATTCTGCTGGTGTTTGGCGGTGATTTTAACAATAACTGACGATTATCGGAGGCCAGGGCGACTTTTTTCAGAAAAGATAAAAAACTGTTTTTCCACAAATCAATCTCTGCCTGCGGTACATCCCTGAAACTCAGATAGCGGTCATAATAGGTTTCATTTTTCGGAAATACCCAGCCCAAAACCGGGGAATGCAGGCAAAGCACGCTGATGGCGAATTCTTCTTCTGCCGGATCGTTAAAACGAACGGTCATATTATCCATGGGGCGTTTTCGTCCGGACATCGCCTCCATCTTATCCCTGATCAGAGGCTCCGTATAAAGAAAAGTGCTGGGATTATAAGTCTGAAATACGGTCGGGTAAGCGAACTGGGGATCTTGTGCCAACAGCTTGTGTAAAAATGAGGTGCCGCTGCGCCAGTGACCAATGATAAAAACCGGCGGCTTGTCAAGATCGAAGCTTTTCAGTTTATCTGCATATTTTTTGTTTTCTTTTCTTGCATATATTTCATTACGAATGCTGAGCAGAATAACAGGCAGCATTTTAGGGACTTTACGCAGGCAGATATTGGAAATATTTTGACGATACAGTTTAAATAATTTTCCCGGACGGATACCTATTAATGTTTCCATAATAACCACTCTGAATATATTTTAACAATCGTTTATTATTAGCAACGTTTTTATGTCAGAGACAAAGAACCAAACCGACTGACCAGGCTTTCTCCCAAAAGTAAAAATCGGATCGTTGCGTTACAATATGTAATCGGCGAATTTTATTCCCGTTCGTGAGTACGATTTGAAAATCCGAATTTAATTAATCCGGTGCGAATAAACAAACTATTCATCATAACTGCGTTAAAAAAGTTTGTCTGCATTCCAGCATAAAATATGTCTGATCTGCGGGTGCACGGCAACGGCTGCGGCATAGTCCGAATGCGGAAAAAGGTCATGCAGCTTCCAGCGTTCGATTGCCCGGCTGTTATCCCTTGTTGCCAGCAGCCGCGCCGGTTTTCCGGGTGTAAGATTGACATCAAACTGACTGAGCGGAATGGCCAGTCCTTTGCCCCGCGCTTTAATGTAAGCCTCTTTACGCGACCAGCAGTT
Source organism: uncultured Calditrichaceae bacterium (assembly GCA_964467525.1). Taxonomy (GTDB): domain Bacteria; phylum Calditrichota; class Calditrichia; order Calditrichales; family Calditrichaceae; genus CAYXRA01. Next base: position 16,786 of record CAYXRA010000022.1, on the reverse strand, counting down.
AAAAAAGCCGGCCGTTTGCTGATGTTCGGGCAGGGCGAGCAGTTCATTGATCTCAGCTTCCGAGAAGAATCGCCGGGCGATCTTCAAACCACTGTATTCCGGGCGGATATATTCGATATCCACGCCAATCTCGAATTGTCCGCAGATGGCCGCTAATCCCAGATTGTTGGAATGGGATAAATTAAAATAAACCGGATTGCCTTCGATGTACGGTTTACCATGATCGCTGGTTATAAAGTAAATATCAGCAGGATTTTTACCCAGATATTTCGCCAGAATCAGTTTCAGTAAACCGTGGGCGGCGATAAAACGCCGGCGATGTTTGTCAAATTTGAAACGGTTGGCCCGGTTGATTTCATCCGCTGACAGAAATGCTTTGAGCTGATCCAATCTTTCCGGGCCGGGTATCAGTGAAAAAAGCCAGACATGGGCCGTATTGTTCAAAATAACGGATTCTTCAGATGGCTTTGCCCAGGATTCATTAAGCATGGAATAAGCTGTTAAATGATGTCACTGTGTTTTTTAATATCCCTCAGGATAGCCTGAATCAGCGTCATTTTTTCATTCAGAATAAAAAAATGATCGCCGGGAAACATGCGCCGGGCGAAAGGACCGGAAGTGAAAGCAGACCAGGCTTCCAGATCATCCGGTGTGGCGCTGGCATCCTTCAATCCGCCGAATACGGTCAATGGCACGGTAAGCTGCGGTTTTTCCTTGTAGCGGTACGTTTCACAGACTTCGAAATCGGATCGTAGTATGGGTAGCATAATTTGCATCAATTCTTCGTGCTCCAGTACCTGCTTCGGCGTGCCATTGTAATGCCTGATCTTTTCAATGAACGTCTTTTCCGGCAAATGGTGAATCGGTTCCTCCCGGTTAGGGCGATCTGGCGCGCCCCTGCCGGAAAGAAACAGATGCAGCGGTTTGGCATCAAGCTGATCCGTCAAATAGTGGGTCAGTTCAAATCCGAGCAGCGCGCCCATGCTGTGCCCGAAGATGACAAACGGTTTGTCCAGATAAGATTTTATACCCTGACCGATGGCCTGCACCAGTAGATCGATTTTTCTGATCAACGGTTCGGACAGGCGGTGACCCCGCCCCGGTATTTCCACCGCGTTTAACTCTACGACATCGGGCAGGTAGGGCAGCCAGTCCCTGAATGCCGTGGCGCTGCCCCCGGCAAAGGGCAGGCAAATGAGCCGTATGCCGGCATCGGGGATCGCTTTAGGCGTAACAACCCAGGTATCTTTCCTGAACGCGTAATTCATAGCAATACTTATTTATTCTTTTCCATTTCTTCCATTTTTTTACGCAGACTCAGCGGACGCATATCGGTCCACACCTCTTTGATATGCTCCAGACATTCTTCCCTGGTGCCGGTTTTTCCTTCATCGCGCCAGCCATTCGGATTTTCACGGTCCGCAGGCCAGATTGAGTATTGTTCCTCATGATTGATTACAACTTTATAAATGGTGTTGTCTTCACGATCTTCTCTGCTCATAATTCACTCCTTGATTTTTGAAAACGACTTTTTATATAAACTTCTTTTGGATCTATATTTTTTAAAATTTCCTCCTCCGTGGTATATCGGATGTTGTATTTGAAACCGGTCGGTTCTTTTTCTTCTTCGCTTTCAAAAGCGATAAATTCACGGAAGGGACGCCGGCTGGCAAAAAATGCTATAATCAAAATAACGCTCAAACCGCAAATCGTGTAGATCAGGGGAATATTCTTGTCGGTTAAATCGGCTGCAACACCGCCGATGCCCATACCGAGCGGAGCAACGCTGGCGGAAATAGTTGACAAAACACCGAAAACGCGACCCCGGATATGACTCGGTGTTGTTGTCTGCAGAATGGTCACAATATTTACCATGATATATCCGCTGAATATACCGCCAATTAAAAAGAGGATTGCCGCCACCGGGATTGAATGTGCCTGACTGACCAGAATATATCCGAGCGGTTCGGCAAACATAAAGATGATTAACAAATTTTTACGGGCATTGCCCGATACGTTTATAACTCCGGCTGATATATAACCCAGTAGGGCGCCGATGCCGTAAATAGCCATGAAAAATCCATACCAGTCAGGGGCGACCATCAGATGCCGTTTTACATAGAAGGGCAGCAAAACGATAACCGGCATCGAAAAGAAATTGATAAAAACCGTGGCGATCAGCATCTGTCTTAAACCGCGGTTGCGATTGATATACTGAAAACCCTCTAAAATATCCTCTTTAAATTTTCTGCCGTATTCTCTGAAAGACTTTGCCTTCTCCGGTATGCGCTGGGGAATATCGATAAATGATTCGCTGAATGCCGAAATTAGGTACGAAATCCCGTCGAACAATACCACAAATGGCGCCCCGATTGTTTGATAGAGTATCCCTCCGATACCCTGACCAATAAATACCGATATTTTTTCCGAAAATTGCCCCATGGTGTTGGCCGCGGCGATTTGTTTTTTGGGTACCAGATCGGGAATGGAAGCGCCAATAGCCGGTCCGAAAAAGGAATTTATACTGGCCGCAATAATTGCCACCACAAAAAGCCAGATAACGATAAGCCTGGGCATATCCGGAGCAAGGAACATTAACACCGCCAGGGATAAGATGGCGAAACCGTTTAATATATCGCAGAAAATAATTATTTTTTTACGCGGAAAACGATCGGCAACCGCGCCGCCGAAGGCGCTCAGGATAACAATAGGCATACCGGCAGCCATTCCAAAGAGGCCGACAATGGATGCGGAATTAGTGAGATTGGTCAGCCACAGGATAATAACAATGGCGTAAACCTGCGTACCCAGTTTGCTGACAAACTGTCCCTGCCACAGGAGCAAAAAGTTTCTGTTAAATAGCTTGGTCGCGTTAGAAAGCGTTGTGTCTTCCTGGGGCTGCTGAGGTGTTGCCGAATCCGTTTTTTGCATTATAGTTCCTGGTTTATTCGTAGTTAAAATTCACCAATTTAGCTTATAATTCCTCAATTTTCAATTAATTATCCCTGAGCGTCCTGCTGAGCACTTCAGCTAATTTTTCCACATGCGGCTTCTGCAGCATAGTGATATGGTTGCCCGGAGAGGGGATCGTTTCAACCGCGCTTACCAGTTTATCCCAGCCCAGATGTTTGTCATCACTGCCGGCATTTTCTTCCGAGATGAACAAGTGAATTTTGCCATCGAAATATTTTGGCTCATAATCGATCCAGGCATCCATCTGGGTTTCGTTGATCACGATGTAGCGCTTAAAATCGGCCAGCCGGATAAATCGCGGAATGGCCTTGGCCTTCTTGGCTTTTTTGATAATGAATTTAAACTGTTCGTCTTCGGATAACGAGCGCAGGTGCGTCACGTCGGTCTTAAAATAGCGCTGGAACATTTCGGCCAGCATCGCCGCATTATCCTCTGGCTTGGTCCGTTCGATGTGCGGACTTTGGTCTAACTGGATAACCATGCCGATTTCCCGGCCCATGCCTTTCAACTGACGGGCCATCTCGTGGGCAATAATAACGCCCAGCGACCAGCCGGCGATGTAATACGGTCCCCGCGGTTGTTTTTTCAGGATTTCATTGATGTAAGCCGAAGCCATCTCCTCGACGGTTTTATGCATTGCCGATTTTCCGCTCAAGCCTTCGGCCTGAATGCCGTAAACGGCGTGATCGGTATCGAGCAGTTTGGCCAGATCCGCATAATGGTGCACGGCGCCGCCGGAAGGATGCACGAAATATAACGGTGCTTCATCCGAACCGTCCCTGAGTTTCAGCAACTTCAGCGTGGATTGCTCGGTTTTGTCTTCACTGATCATCCGCGCCATGTGCTCAATGGTTGGATTCTGGAAGAAGCTGACCAGATTGATATCTTTGTTAAAATTCTTTTCAACCTGTGTCAGCAGTTTCATCGCCAGCAGGGAATGACCGCCGAGGTCAAAGAAATTGCCGGTGACGCCGATTTCCTTTTTATCCAATACCTGCGACCAGATATCAACGAGACGCACTTCTGTCGGCGTGCGCGGCTGAATCAGTTCCTCTTTGTCCGTCTCTGCCGAGATGTCCACTTCGGGCAGCGCCCGGTAATCGACTTTTCCGTTCGGCGTTAAGGGAACGGCATCGATAAAGGAAAATGCTGAAGGGATCATGTAATCGGCCAGTTGTTCATGCATCGATTTTTTGAGCGCATCCAGGTCAAATTTGTCCTGATCGGATACAACCAGGTAGGCGAACAGGCGCACTTCATTGGGCGTTACCTTCCTGGCATTAACCACAACATCCCGGACAAGCGGATGATTTTGGATAACCGATTCGATTTCGCCCAGTTCCACCCGGAAACCGCGGATTTTCACCTGTTCGTCGATGCGGCCCAGAAATTCGATGTTACCGTCCGGCTGGTAGCGGCACAAATCACCCGACCTGTACATGCGGCTGCCTCCGGTTTTGTCAAAGGGATTCGGTACAAATCGCTCCGCCGTCAGATCGGGTCGCTTTAAATAGCCCCTGGCCAGCGATTCGCCGTCGATATACAGTTCGCCCGGAATACCGATCGGCAGCGGATTTAGATTTTCATCGAGAATATAGGTTTTTACATTTTGGATCGGTTTGCCGATGGGGACATTTTTGCCTTCAATGGGCTGCTCAACAAGAAACATCGTTGTACAGACGGTATTTTCCGTCGGTCCGTATCCGTTGAAAAATCTGCGGTCCGGCGACCATTTTTCAGCGATTTCCGGCGGACAGGCTTCACCGGCGGAAATCAGAGATTTGAGATGCGGGAATTTTTCATCATCGATGATGTTGAGCAGGGAAGGGGGCAGCGTTGCATGATTGATTTTATAATCATTCAGTGTTTTAATCAGTCCGGTGCCGGACATCAGGGTTTCCCGTTTAATCAAAACCAGCGCTGCGCCGGATGTTAAAGCGGTGAATATTTCTTCCACTGAGGCGTCAAAACTGAAGGAGGCAAACTGCAGGGCGCGGCTGTCCGGTTCCATCCGCAGGTACTTTTTATACAGATTTGTTAAGTTGATCAGTCCGCGATGGCGCAGCATCGTACCCTTGGGCCGGCCGGTTGATCCGGAAGTATAAATGACGTAAGCCAGATTTTCCGGATCGGTGATCATATCGGGATTGCTTTCGGCAAATTGTCTGGTCTGATTCCGGTCGCCCCCGAGACTGATTACGCGCCCGGCCATTGGTTTCAGTTTTGCTTCCAGTGACCGCTGCGTCAGCACAATTTGCACGCCGGCATCTTCGAGGATATAACGGATGCGTTCGTCGGGATAAGCCGGATCGATGGGCAGGTATGCGCCGCCCGCTTTCAGAACACCCCAGATGGCAATAATCATTTCCGGAGAACGTTCGATGCAAATACCGACGATCTGTTCCGGGCCGATGCCCTTTTCCCTAAGAAAATGAGCCAGTTGATTGGCGCGCTTGTTGAGTTCTTTATAGGATATTTTTTCCTTTTCAAAAATCAGCGCCGGCTGATCGGGACGTTTTTCGACACAGGACTCGAAAATTTCCTGAATACATTTATCCTTTGGAAAATCTTCACTGGTTTCATTGAAACCTTCAATGAGTTGTTTGATTTCCGCTTCATCCGGCAGTGCATAGCGGCTGATCTTTTCATCCGGCCTTGCAGTGACTTCTTCCAGCAGACGTTCAAACTGATTGAGCATTCGCCGGATAGTATCGGCGCGGAAGAGATCGCTGTTATATTCGATTTCCGTATAGATTTGAGCGCCGCTTTCCATGGCGATCAGACTCAGATCGAATTTGGCAATGCGCTGTTCGGCTTCGATTGGTTTGATGTTGACATTGGATAAATCCATTCCGCCCATTGGCGTATTTTGCATGACAAAGGCCACCTGGAAAACCGGGGCGTGACTCATGTCGCGTTCCGGCTGCAAAATTTCCACCAGTTGTTCGAAGGGCAAATCCTGATGGGCATAGGCCTCGAGCGTGGTTTGCCGGACTGCTCTGAGCAGGGACCGGAAATCGAGGTCATCGTGAAAAATGGTTTTGAGCACCAGGTTATTAACAAAAAATCCGATCAGTTTTTCGACCTCCGACTGGGTGCGGTTGGCAATGGGCGATCCGACCAGTATTTGATCCTGATTGCTGTAGCGGTGCAGCAGGGTCTGAAATGCTGACAGTAAAGTCATGAACAGCGTTACGCCCTCCTGCTGTCCCAGTTTCTTAATCGCCGCCGAAAGCTGCTCCGGTAAGTGCAATGATACCGTGCTGCCGTTGAACGTCTGTACCGGCGGACGCGGAAAATCGGTCGGCAGATTCAGCGGTTCAGGATTGATGCCGATCTGTTCTTTCCAGAAATTGATTTGCGCATCCAGCACTTCGCCTTTCAGCCATTGCCGCTGCCAGTAGGCAAAATCGGCATACTGAACGGACAGCGGCGGCAACTGAGCCTTTGTCAGATCATCTGTGCTGTAGGCTTCATAAAGACGGGCAAATTCCTGTACCAGGATACTCATCGACCAGCCGTCGGATATGATATGATGCATGTTGAATAAAACAGCGTAGTCATCTTCGGATAATTTAATAACCGCGGTGCGGAAGAGCGGCCCGACTTCCAGATCGAATGGTTCCAGCGCATCTTCGGTGGCCAGGCGTTTTGTTTCCGCCTCCTGCTTATCCGCCGGCAGGGCGGATAAATCAATGGTTTCGATTTCCACCGGCATGGATTGGGATATGACCTGAACCGGGTTGCCGTCGGCATTGGCAAAAGTCGTGCGCAGCGATTCGTGGCGGCGGACAATTTCATTGAGACTTTCCTCGAAGGCTTTCAGATTGAATGCACCGCTGATGCGCAGAGCCATGGGCAGGTTGTACATCGGATTATCGGGCGCCAGTTGATCGAGAAACCACAGGCGCTGCTGAGCGAAAGATAACGGCAAATCCTGATCGCGCGGCACCGGTTTAAGCGGCGGCATCTCAATATTCTTTTGCCGTTTCTGAGCCTTTTCAATTTCAAGGGTTAACCCGGCAACGGTCGGATACTCAAAAATGGTGATCAGAGGCACTTCAGCGCCGAAGACATCGGCAATACGCGAAGCGAGCTGTGTGGCCAGCAGGGAGTGTCCGCCCAGCTCAAAAAAGCTGTCGTTGATGCCGGCCTTCCCGATATGCAGTAATTCCTGATAAATTTCCGCCAGTTGTTCTTCTTCCGGCGTGCGCGGGGCGACGTAAACGTGTTCCAGCTCGGTGCGCGAAATTTCCGGTTTTGGCAGCATGCGCCGGTTCACTTTGCCGTTGGCGGTGAGCGGAATTTTTTCGATTTCAGTGAAGGAAGCCGGCACCATGTAGTCCGGTAATTCCGATTTGCACCTTTCGCGCAGGTTTTCTGCGGACAACGTTTTACCCGATTCCGGAACAAAATAAGCGGCCAGACGCACATCCCCGGGGATGTCTTCCCTTGCGATAACCACAGCGCTTTTCACATCATCATGTTTGCTGATGATATTTTCAATTTCGCCCGGCTCGATGCGGAATCCGCGAATTTTAACCTGCTGATCGATACGGCCTAAAAATTCAATATTGCCGTCGGCGAGGTAGCGGGCCAGATCGCCGGTTTTGTAAAGCCGCGCGCCGGGTTCGTCGCTGTAGGGATGGGGAATAAACTTTTCCGCCGTAAGCTCAGGACGCTTGAAATAGCCGCGCGCCAGATTAACGCCGGCGATGTGCAGTTCACCGGGAATGCCGGCCGGTAACAGATTCAGATTTTTATCCAGAATAAAAAGCTGCACGTTATCAATCGGTTTACCGATAGGGATATTCGCCCCTTCGGGTACTTCCGCCACATGATAACTGGATGCACAGACCGTGTTTTCCGTTGGACCGTAGGCATTCAGAAAGCGCCGCTCTTTTGAATAATGTCCGGCCAGTTCACGGCTGCAGGCTTCGCCGGCGGAAACCAGCGTGCGCAGATGGGGAAACGATTCCTGCCTGAGCAATCCCGAAACGGATGGCGGCAGGGTAACCGTGGTAATTTCATTATCTTTCAGCAATCCGATCAATCCCGCGCCGGGCATTAATTTTTCCCGCGTGGCCAGATAGAGGATTGCACCGCTGATCAGCGTGGTAAAAATTTCTGACACCGAGGCGTCAAAACTGAAGGAGGCAAACTGCAGGCAGCGCGCTCCTTCGAATAATTCAAAATCCCTGATCTGGGCCATGGTCAGGTTGCACAGACCGCGATGCTGAAGCATCGTGCCTTTGGGTTTGCCGGTCGAGCCGGATGTATAAATCATGTAGGCCAGATTTTCCGGATGAATTGTCACGGCAGGATTTTCTCTCTGCTGTTCGGCAATCGTTGGCCAGTCCTCATCCAGCAATATTTTTTGCGCACTGGTATTTTCAAATCGTTCGGCCAGTTCGCTTTGGGTCAGCAATATTTCGATACCCGCATCTTCGATAATGTACTGAATACGTTCTTCGGGGTAGGCCGGATCGATGGGCACGTAAACGGCCCCGGTTTTTAGTACAGCCAGCAGGGCGATGACCATTTCCGGTGACCGTTCCACGGATATACCCACCAGTTGCTCTAACTGAACATCGCTGGCAAGCAGGTGATGGGCCAGTTGATTGGCGCGTTCATTCAGCCCGGAAAAGGTCAGCGTGGATTCTTCAAACACCACCGCCGGCGCCGATTCCGATTTTTTCACCCGCTCTTCGAAAAGCCTGTGAATGGTTGTCTGATCGGGAAAATCACAGCGCGTCTGATTCCATTCCTGTAAAAGCTGCGATTCTTCTTTTTCGGTCAGCAGACTATATCGGGACAGCAGTTTTTCGGGCGACCGGGCAATCTCTTTTAAGAGCCGTTCAAAATGGCCCATCATGCGCCGGATGGTATCGGCTTTGAACAGATCGGTGTTGTATTCGAACTCGGCCAGAAAACCGTTTTCATCTTCCAGCATCATCAAAGTCAGATCAAATTTGGCGGTTTTGGCGTCGCTTTCCAGCGCTTCCATGCGCAGGGCGGGCATATCCATACTGCCGCCGGGCGGGGTATTCTGCAATACGAACATCACCTGAAAGAGCGGAGAATGACTCATGTTACGTTCCGGCTGCAGTTCATCCACTAATTGTTCGAAAGGGATATCCTGGTGAGCGTAAGCGCCGAGGGTGCTTTTTTTGGTGCTTTTCAACAAGTCCGTGAACGTGGGATCGTCACTGACATCGGCCTTAAAAACCAGCGTATTGACAAAAAATCCGATTAAATTTTCCGTTTCCGAATGGGTGCGGTTGGCTATCGGTGAACCGACAAGAATTTCATCCTGACTGGAATACTGATGCAGAAATGCCTGAAATGCGGCCAGCAGGGTCATGAAGATGGTCGTGCCCTGTTCGCCGCTCAGATTTTTAATGGCCGCTGTGGTTTCTCTGTCAAATGCCGTATTGAACGTAGCGCCGTTGAAGGTTTGCACGGCCGGCCTCGGAAAATCGGTCGGCAGGTTCAGAACCGGCGGATTGAGTCCGATTTCATTTTTCCAGTAATTAAGCTGCTTGTCCAGAACATCATCCCTGAGCCAGCTGCGTTGCCAGGCGGCATAATCGGCATATTGTACCGGCAGGTCCGGCAGCGGCGAAGACAGCCCCTTATCAAAAGCATTATAAAGGGCGCCGATTTCACGCATCAGCACATTGGTTGACCAGCCGTCGGAAATAATATGATGCATATTGAACAGAACGATATGTTCATCGCGGCCCGGTTGCAGCAAGGCAGTTCTGAAAAGCGGCGCTTTGTCGAGTTTGAAGGGCTTCATGGCGTCTTCGGCAATCAGGCGCAGACTTTCCTGCTCCTGTTCCGCCGGACTCAGATCCCTCAGATCGATTACCCGCAAGTCTGCCTTTAATTCGTCTAAAATGACCTGTTTTGGCCGCCCTTTTTCAGATGTGAAATAAGTGCGCAATGTTTCATGGCGACGAATGATTTCATTGATGCTCTGTTTCAGCGCTGTTATATTTAATTTGCCCTTAAGCCGTATAGCGGCCGGGATATTGTAAAACGGATTTTCCGGCGACAACTGATCGAGGAACCACAGGCGCTGCTGGGCATAGGAAAGCGGCAGGTCGCCCTCACGCGGCGCCGCTGTGAGCGGCGGGGCAGTGATGCCTTCGCTTCTGAGACGCAGCTCTTCGATGGCCAAAACAAGCGTGGCAATGGTCGGCGCCTCGAATAATGCGGAAAGCGGCGGTTCCACTTCGAATTTGTCACGGATTCTGGACATCATTTGCGTGGCCAGCAGGGAATGACCGCCGATCTCAAAGAAATTGTCGTGAATGCCGACTTTATCAATATTTAAAATTTCACACCAGATATCCGCAAGCATTTGCTCGTCGTCGTTGCGTGGCGCGACAAATTTTCCCCGGTGACCGGCAAAGTCGTAGTCCGGTTCGGGCAGCGCTTTGCGATCCACTTTGCCGTTGGGCGTCAGGGGGATTTCCGTGAGTGGAATAAAGAAGGCCGGCACCATGTAATCGGGCAGCCGCTTCCTTAAAAACTGACTTAAATCAGCCGCATCGGGTTGATGCTCATCGGTGGCAACATAATAAGCAGCCAGTCTTTTTTCACCGGGACGGTCTTCACGCACGATGACCACAACATCTTCAATCGCATCATATTCAAGAAGGCTGTTTTCTATTTCGCCCAGCTCGATGCGGTATCCGCGGATTTTCACCTGCGTGTCGATGCGGTCGATAAAAATTAAATTACCGTCGTTCTGATAGCGCACCAGATCGCCGGTTTTGTACATACGGTTGCCGGGCTCTTCGTTAAAAGGATCAGGTATAAAGCGTTCCGCGGTCAGATCGGGCCGGTTGTGGTAGGCGCGCGCCAGACCCACGCCGCTGATGTAAAGCTCGCCGGGTACACCCACCGGTACAGGTCTCAGGGCTTCGTCCAGCGCGTAAACCGGACTGTTGGGTATCGATTGTCCGATGGGAACCGATCCCCGTCCGTTCCATTGGTGTGCTTCGTATACCACGCAGCCGACGACGGTTTCGGTGGGACCGTATTCGTTAAACAGCAGGGTATCCGGAGCATATTTTTGCCAGAAAGCAATCTGATCGGCGGTAAGATTTTCCCCGCCGATGATAAAAGCGCGGGTCAGTCCGCCAGCCTCTGCTTCGGGAATCTGGCGGCCCAGCAGATCCAGATGAGCCGGGGTTATTTTGATAATGCTGAAATCCTTGTATTTACGCAGGGTGGCCGCCAGCGCTTCCAGGTCGCCGTCGTCCTCCAGCAGGGTTACGGTTTTACCGGTCAGGAACGGTGTGAACACAGCCGTCACTGTGGCGTCAAAGGCAATGGTGGCGTGCACAATAGACCCGCGTCCCTCATCGAGCGGATAAGTCGCATAGCACCAGTTCAGGTAATTGGTTAATCCGCGATGGGTGATTTTGGTACCCTTTGGCTTGCCGGTCGAACCGGAAGTGTAAATCATATAAGCAAGATTTTCGGGCGCAATCCTGATTTCCGGATTGGCGTCCGGTTGCTTATCAAACGGCCAGTCCTCATCCAGTATAACTGTCTCGGCCTGATGACCGGGAAGATCTTCAGCGATTTCTTTGCCGGTGAGCAATATTTTGATCGCGGAATCTTCGAGAATATAGCGCAGCCGGTCTTCCGGGTACCCGGGATCGACAGGCACATAAGCAGCGCCCGCTTTGAGAATACCCAGTATGGCAATGATCATCTCCGGTGAACGGCGTACGGACAGACCAATCAGGGTATCAGGCTTCACACCTGCATCAATTAATCTATGGGCCAGTTGATTGGCCTTTTTGTTAAGCGCCTCGTAGGTCATGAGCTGATCATTGAACTGCACGGCGCATTGACCGGGCTTACTGGCTGCCTGCGTTTCGAAAATTTTCACGATGTCGGGGCCGGGCGCCGCTTCGCTGCTGAAATTGGTCCACTGCTTAAAAAGCAGTTGTTTTTCTTTATTGGTGATCAGACTGTAATCGGCGATGGATTTTTGCGGATTAGTTACGATCGCCTGCAGTAAATTTTCAAAATGGGCAATGAAGCGATCGATAGTCGCTTCATCGAACAGGTCGGTGTTAAATTCCAGTGCCCCGCTCAGATGATCCGCTTCTTCCAGCATAAACAGGGTCATATCGAATTTGGATGTCGCACTGTGCGCTTCCAGCGGATGAATGGTCAGATCGGAATGGGGGCGCCTGATATCGCTGGCCTGACCGCTTTGCAGGGCGAACATCACCTGAAACAGTGGTGAATGACTCATATTGCGTTCCGGCTGCAAGACATCAACAATTTTTTCGAAGGGTAAATCCTGGTGGGCGTAGGCACCGAGAGCCACTTCGCGTACCCGCTTCAGAATTTCTTTAAATGAGGGATTGCCGGATAAATCGCTGCGGAAAACCAGGGTGTTTACAAAAAAGCCGATCAGGTTTTCCACTTCGGCGCGGTTGCGGTTGGCAATGGGCGATCCGATGGAAATATCATCCTGCCCCGAATAACGGCAGAGCAAAGTCTGAAAGGCGGCCAGCAGCGTCATAAAAATTGTTGTGCCGCTGTCTTTGGCCAGCCCTTTAATGCGCTCCGATAGTTCGGGGGGCAGATGAAAGGTTTTGTATGATCCGTTAAAGGTCTGCATCGGCGGCCGCGGGCGGTCGGTTGGCAGTTCCAGTACCGGCGGACTGCCGCCCAACTGTTTTTTCCAGTAGGCCAGCTGTTTTTCCAGAACCTCACCCTGCAGCCAGTTGCGCTGCCAGTGGGCAAAGTCTGCGTACTGTATGGGCATATCGGGCAGCGGTGAATCTTCGCCGCGCGAGAAGGCGTCGTAGAGCAGGCTTACTTCCATCATCAGGACCTGTGTCGACCAGTTATCGGATATGATATGATGGATGATCAGAATAACGGCGTGTTTCTGTTCCGCCAGTTTAACCACTTCCAGGTTGAACAGAGGCAGACTGTCGATGGAAATCGGCTCCAGCGCCCGTTCTTTGACAATGGCCGTTAAAGTGGATTCACGTTTTTCATCATCCAGATCACTGATATCGGTTATATTGATTTTTACCGTTAATTCATCTTCGATCTGCTGATAGGGCGTTCCACGATCGGAATGAAATGTGGTGCGCAGCGATTCATGGCGGCGGATCACTTCGTTGAGCGCTTTGTTCATCACTTCGATGTCAAGGGGACCCTCAATGATAAATGTCTCGGGAATATTGTAAAAGGGACTGTTCGGTTCCAACTGATCAAGAAACCACAGGCGCTGCTGGGCAAAAGAGAGGGGCAGCGTCTCCTCACGCGAAACAGGCAGTATCGGCGGCGCCTGTATGCCGCTTTCGGAAACTTTGGCCTGATCTACGGCCATGGCCAGTCCGCTGATGGTTGGTGATTCGAATACAGCGCGCAAAGGTATTTCAACTTTAAAGTTCGATTTTAATCGTGACACAAGCTGCGTGGCCAGCAGTGAGTGTCCGCCGAGTTCGAAGAAATTATGAAAAGCGCCGACCTTTTCCACATTAAGCAATTGTCCGCAGATACCGGCGACTACTTCTTCCGTCGGTGTCCGCGGGGCTACATATTCTTGCTCGATATCCTTAATGAGCAAATCGGGGTCGGGTGCGGGCAGGGCGCGACGGTCCACTTTACCGTTCGGCGTCAGCGGCAGTTCATCCAGCCAGACAAAGGCCGGGGGCACCATGTAGTCGGGCAGGCGTTCACCAAGAAACCGGCGCAGCTCGCTGCTGTTTGGCGGTTCTTCATTCGCCGGTACATAATAGGCAACCAGTCGTTTATCGCCCGGCTTATCCTCGCGCATAATTACCGCGGCATCCTTGATTTCTTCGTGCTCGGCCAGCGCTGACTCGATTTCACCCAGTTCGATGCGGAATCCGCGCAGTTTCACCTGATTGTCGGCGCGGCCCAGAAATTCGATATTGCCGTCGGGCAGGTAACGGGCCATGTCGCCGGTTCTGTACATGCGGGCGCCCTTTGTATTGCTGAAAGGATCGGGAATAAAGCGTTCCGCCGTTAAATCGGGCCGTTTAAAATAGCCGCGCGCCAGACTTTCACCGCCAACATAAAGCTCTCCCCGGACGCCGGCCGGCAGCGGCTGCAGGAAATCATCCAGAATATAGAGGGTCATGTTGGCAAACGGCTTGCCGATGGGCACCAGCCGGTCACCGGGTAATTTCAGATCGCGCCGTTCGAAATAGGAACTGTCGATGGTTGCTTCGGTAAGACCGAACGAGTTGATCAGTCGCGTTTCCGGTCCGCAAAAACTGAGAAAATATTTATATTCGTTGACATACCAGATATCCGATCCGGCGATGAGATTGCGGAAAAAATCAAGTTTTTTGCCGGTTTCCTCCAGATACTGGATCAGATTACGCAAAACTGCCGGGACGAACTCGGCGATGTTGATTTCTTCGCGCTGCATGTATTCATAAAGCGTTTCCGCTTCTAAAAGCATATCCCGCGGTACCAGCACCAGTTTGCCGCCGGAACAAAGCGCCCGCGTCCAGTCTCCGGAAAACACATCAAATGAAAAACTGGCCATCTGCAGATGGTTGCGCGCGCGCGTAAGCAATTCGTAATCCGTTTCCCAGCCGCTGTACACATTGACCAGTCCGCTGTGCCGCACCATCGTTCCTTTGGCCTTTCCGGTAGAACCGGAGGTGTAAATCATGTATGCCAAATTCTCGGGATCAACCGGGATATTTAATTTTGTTTCGGGGTATTCTGCGATGGCCGGCCAGTCGCCATCGACGCATACGATTTTACCGGAATAATCATGAACGGAATCTTGTAAACTGTTTTGTGTTAGCAGTACCGGCACGCCGGCGTCGGAAAGCATGTATTCAAGGCGCTCTTCGGGATAAGTCGGATCAAGCGGCAGATAGGTGCCGCTTGATTTTAAGACGGCCAGCACGCAGGTCAGCAAATCGACATGCTTTTCGTGCAGCACACCGACCACCACTTCATTGCCGACCCCCAGTTCCCGTAAGTAATGTGCCAGGCGGTTGGCCCGTTCATTCAGTTCACCGTAAGTTAAGCGTTCATCCTTGAAAACCACCGCCGGAGCCGTGGCGTTTTCGTTCACGCGCTGTTCAAAAAGCTGATGAATGCACAGGCTGCGGTCGCGATCGGTCCACGTGTCGTTCCAGCCATATAATATTTGTTTTTGCTCGGATTCGGAAAGCAGCGACAGGTTAGCCACCGGTGCATCGGGATCGGCGATGATGCTTTGCAGCAGGTTTTTGAAATGGGCAAGCATCCGCTCAATGGTACCGCGGTCGAACATATCCGTGTTAAATTCCACATTGGCGTGCAGACCCTGCGGACTTTCACTCATGGAAAGGGTAATGTCGAAGGTGGAAGTACCCATATCCACATCAATCATTTCCATTTGCAGGTCCGTACTGATCCGTTGCATTTTTACCGGGGCATTCTGCAGGATAAACATCACCTGAAACAACGGCGGATAGCTCATATCCCGTTCAGGCTGCAGTTTATCGACCAGATACTCAAAGGGTAAATCCTGATGATCGTAGGCATCGAGCGTATTTTTACGAACGCGCCTGAGCATTTCGCGGAAACCGGGATTATCGTAAAACTGCGTGCGTAAAACCAGTGTGTTGATAAAAATCCCGATAATACCCTCAATTTCCTTGCGGGTACGGTTGGCAATCGGTGTGCCGATACAAACATCGGGCTGACCGGAATAGCGGTACAGCAGCACTTTGAATGCCGAAAGCAGGGTCATGAAAAGGGTAGCGCCTTCCTTCCGGCCCAGTTTGGTCAGGGCATCGGCAATATCTTTTGGAATCAGTGTGAAAGCGGCTGAACCGACATTGGTCTGAACCAATGGCCGCGGACGGTCTGTTGGCAGTTCGAGAACAGGGGGATTATTACCGACCTGTTCTTTCCAGAATTGCAGTTGCTTTTCGAGCACTTCACCCTTCAAATATTCCTGCTGCCATTCGGCAAAATCGCCGTACTGTATTTCCGGCTCGGGTATTTGAACCGGCCTGTTTTCCAGAAAAGCGGCGAAGTGGCTGGTAATTTCGCTGACAAGGACGCCGATGGACCAGCCGTCGGAAATGATGTGATGCATGGTAATCAGCACCACATGATCTTTTTCACCGGCCTTCAGTATCTGCGCGCGGAACAGCGGACCTTTGGCCAGATCAAATGGTTTGCGTGCTTCGGCGGTGGCCAGGCGTAAAATTTCCTTTTCGCGCACGTCGTCAGGTTTATCGCGCAGATCAATTACGGGAATATGAATATGGGCCGATTCCGAGACGACCTGCATCGGTTCGCCGTCGATGGCTTCAAACGTAGTGCGCAGCGATTCCTGGCGCTGCACCACGGCTTCGATGGCGTTTTTAAAGGCTTCTATGTTGAAAGTACCGCGTAGACGGAAAGCCGACGGAATATTATAAAAAGGACTGCCCGGTTCGAAGCGGTCCAGAAACCAGAGCCTTTTCTGGGCGAATGATGTGGGAAATACGTAAACCTCTTCTTCGGCTGCTTCCGAGGCGCTGGTTTTTATCTCAATATCCTGTACCGGATTTTCTTTCATGCAAGACGTCCTTTGTCGAATATTTGTTTTTGCATAAGGTTTTATCCATAAACAATGGATGAATCGAATCCCCCTTAATAAAGGGGGTTAGGGGGTTGTGTTCCCCTTATTTTAAAATTTTAATCAAAAGTTGCGATCATAAATTATGTCATATTAATCCTACCAAAAATATTTGTCCCGCCCGAGCGGGATAAAACTGCTAAAAAATCTCCCTCC
>CAYXRA010000021.1:0-39742 GCA_964467525.1 uncultured Calditrichaceae bacterium | reverse complement strand
TGATGCGACAATATAATCATGCCTTTGTGTGTTTGCCAAATCATGGATGTTTCATATTTCATTCCATCTGTAAATAGTTGAACCCTTATTTGTACTTCGCCTGCGCGTTTTTGATTAATCGCGTAATATATATCATTAATCCGGTTAATTTCAATTAAAAGATTTTTTCCTGAAACAGGAAATACGCAAACAATTTATAAATGACTGCTCATGCATAATTGTCTCTTTTATCAACGAATTAAAAAATATAAGCATGATCCGTTACATTTCAAATTCGCTTTCCGTTTCATCCCAGGTTTTCAATTTTTTCCGGTTGCGCAATCGTATCGCAATGATTGCGGAAATGGCAAGCACGCTGATTATAATCCAAATCAGATTTTCCAGATTCAGCAAAATCAGCCAGCGATAGCGTTCGTTTAAATCCTCATACCAAAATATTTTAAAATCGATAAAATCGTAACCGACAGTGGCTAAAAAGGCATCGTTAATGGAACGGTGCACGGCCAGATTATTCACCAGCCGGTTGAGTGCTCTTTTTCCATGTTTCTTAATGAAAAACTCAACCGCCGTCAAAGCCTGACTGTAAGCCAGTTGTGCTTCCGGCGGATTGAACCAGAGCAGCGAATCCAGTTCGCTCAGCTCAAATATCTTATTTGAAGCCAGGGCATTGGCCAGGCCAACCTTTTCGGTAACCGTGAGTTTTTTTCCGCTCAGGTACTGGGCCAATCCTTCATTGAGCCATGTTGGCATGCGGTTTTCGGGAATGCGTCCCGCAATAAATATATGCACCAGCTCATGCAGAAGAATTTCAGGCGCTTTATTGATCTCTTCCGGACTGGCCAGTTTGATCACGATAAGGCGTTCGGATGGGAAAGCGACCGCCTGACTCCATTCGGGTACTTTTTTTCTGGCATACTTTTGGTATTCTGCCGCCGACCTGGTGAGGTAAATCGTAATCGTGCTTTTTGCTTCCCGGCCAAAAAATTGTTTTATATGTTCCAGTTGCCTTTCAACCGAATCGTAAAGCTTTGCAGCCAGAATGCTGTCCCGTTCATTAAAAATGAACAGATAATTATCCTTAAGTATTCTGCTTTCGGCGGCAAATCCCGAATTCAATAAGTTAAGCACATACAAAAAAAGGGCGAATTTAAATATTTTCATTACGATTAACAAACTTTTGTTCGATAGACTAATATTATCCCCGGTTTAATAAATATCAACGGGTTTGAGAATTGGCATGAATAATTACCAGGGCGGATCAAACAATGCGCTGTCGACGAAATTCTTAACAAAGCAAATTCCTTCCGCAGTTATTTGAGGCAGTATTCTTTGCATCGAATTATTTGTCTGTACTCAGTATTCAGTGCATTAAATCAGCAATTGATTTCCGGATATTAAAAAAAGCCTCCCCAAAATCGGGAAGGCTTTAGCACAATTCAATATTTGTCGTTTTAATTACAGCTGTTTCTGAACGCGTTGTACTACGGAATTAATGACGGCTTTAAGTGTATTGAAGACACCCTCTCCCCGGACAGCAATACCTTCAAAATGGGGGACGCCGAAAAAGTTGAGTTTCTTCTGTAGAATATCGATTGACTCGGCGCCGGGCAAATCACGTTTGTTATACTGAATTACCCAGGAAAAGTCTTCCAGTTTATGATTATCCGCTTTCAGATTACTTTCCAGATCGAGCAGCGTTTCGATATTTGCTTCCATCCTGTGCGGCTGAGAATCGGCCACGAAAACAATTCCATCGACACCATTTAAAATTACTTTTCTGCTGGAGGCGTAGTAAACCTGGCCGGGAACGGTATAGAGATTAAATTTCGGTTTCTTCCCTTTGATACGTCCTACCTCAATTTGCATGAAGTCAAAAAATATCGTCCGGTCTTCTTTCGTTTTCAGAGAAACCAAATCCCCTTTCAACGACGGATCGAGTTTGGAATGTATATACTCAAGATTCGTTGTTTTACCGCTCATTCCAGGCCCGTAGTAAACAATCTTAAGATTAATTTCCTGTAACGCCCAATTAATAAACATCCTGTTCCCCGTATATTTAATTTATCATGTTATTTAAAAGAATCATCCAGTGCATTGCCCAACAGGGTACTGAAATCGGAATCGATGACATTTTCCTGATCCGAATCATCATCCGCGGATTCCTCGAGCACACTCCCCAGATCTTCAATGGCTTTTTTCGTATAGATCCGGATAAGGCCTAAAGTTACACTTACATCGAATACAACCACAAGAAAAAAATCATCTCCGACGTTAGACAGGTAAACATTACGCTTTTCACCTTCATGAAACAGTAGTTTAAATTTCGCTTCCTCACCAACCAGTTTAGCCATTTCCGAAGTGGCGGCAAAATCACTTGCGGCAAGCGCCGAAAGAACAGTCGTATTCATGTCGTCTGTTTTACCACGCTGACTGATCAACTGTCCGCTCATATCCGCGAAAAGAATGGCCGAGGCTTTTGTTTTTGTGGCAAGTTCGGAGAGTATTTTGGTGATGGAATCATATTGCTTGCCATTTAGAATTATCTGGCGGCTGCCATCTTTTAATTTTCTTGATTGTACCATAGTAAAACCTCTCTTTAAATTACATGCGCAAAGTTTGATGCCTTTTTAATCTATCCAAGGCAATTTTAACGCTTTCACGCAATCTTTCTAACGCTTGCCCAAGGCTTTCTATTTCATCTCTGGTCTTTACCTGGACTTTTTCTTCCAATTTACCCTGGCTGATTTCATCCGCACGATGAGTCAGGTAAATGATCGGTCTGATGATCCTGTTAGCCAGGAACAGCACGATGATGATTCCAATCAGCGTAATACCGATAATCGTTGCAATGACCACAATATTTGTTTCACGTACGGAATTTACAATATAATCGCGCTTCATACCAACACGAATATAGCCGAGATAGCCTTCGGCAACAGCAACCCAGATATCATAACAAAAAACATCCGATTGCACAAAATGTATTAATGACTGATGTGCAATTTTTTCCTGAATGCGATCTTTATCAAAATCGCTTAATTCAGCAGGAATTCGCTGATTGTAATTATCCGCCAGTACGCTGCCTTCGCTATCCAGGATCAGTATATACTCTACGCTTTCGAAGTTAATATTGCCTTCGATTAACTCACGCAGGGCAACAGCGTCATTCTCATATATCTGTTCGGCAGAATATTGCGCAAGATTAGCGGCAATTGTTTTGCCACGTTCGATCAGCTCCTTGCTCAGACTTTCGGAAACGGTATTATTAACGATAAAAACCAACAGTAAACCGAGCATTAAATTACTGATGACTAAGATGCCACTGATTTTCCATTTCAGACTGACGAATTTCAAGTTAATTTCAACTCCTTAATTAATTCTAACATAACCTGCTGAAAAGCAATTCTCTTCTCCTCATCCGGTATTTCATCGCTGATCGCTTCGATGAGCTGCGGTACCTTCTCTGCGATAAAATTTTCCTTAATCAAGTCCAGATTCCACAAGGTATCATCAATTAAGTACGGGGCAACCGGACCGATGATCCGGGTCAGTTCATTTTCAAGTGTTTCGAAAAATGAATCCGGTACGATATGTTTCTCGGATTTCCTGGTGGTAATCAATCTCAGCAAACTAACATCATACAGGCCGACAAAGTAATTAATCGCCTCTTCGTAGGACATTGCCAGAATATTGGCTATTTCGCCTACGGTTTTTTGTCCGTCTATTTGGGTAATAATGGCCCACTCTGCCGAACGCAGGGTTACTTCACTCGGCGATTTATCCCTCGACAGGGCGAACACGTAATATTCATTTGGAAGAATTTTATTATTATCCACGACCCGATTTTTTTTATAACTTATTAAAGATTTTTAATTTAGGCTATATCTGCCTTTATTTCAATTTTGAAATCATTTTTTTTTCGGTTTCATCGAAATTACCCGAACGAAGTGATATCACTTTATCTGCCCTATGGCTTTTAAGCCACTTATTAAATTTCTTATCCTCTAACAGCCTGGACATCGTTACATTGAGCGTAATTCTCAAAAGTGATAAGAAACGGGGAGCGCTGCAAAAGGTAACCAGGATAAACTGATCGGAGTTTCTGCAAATCACATAATAGTTTTGCCAGTAGAGTTCCAGTTCGTTAACTCTTTTCCCTTTTTTATGAAAAGCAGCAATTGTACGCAGCAGGCGTGTGCTTAGAGATTTTAGTTTTTCCGTCCTGTACTTTAAGCCCAGTTTATCATAAATCTCGGCCTTGTTAGAGGCGATAAATGCGCCTTCCACCCCTTCAATATTAAGTATTTCCTGCAACCATCCTTTAATCATTTACATTTCCTGTATAAATAATTATGCAAACCTTAATTATTGCTTATAATAAAAATGATCCGGATCCTCAACGAAGCGCCTGACTGATAAAGGGCAATACAACATCCATTTTAATTTTAATATCAATCTTCAACAAAATATAAAATTTATTATACGCGGTTAATACATATCGTTCCGGTGAAACTCCAATACTGATAAAATCCGGTTTTTCAACGCCGATTGCGGATCCAAAACGCTCTGCTTCAATTACGGCGATCGCACTGAGAACCTGTTCATCCTCAGCAACTTGCGCACTGCTGGCTATGACTTCTCCTTCATCATTAAAAATGAGTGCTTTCCGTACGCCCCGGATCGCCAGTAAACGCTCGAACAGGCTGTCATATTTCGGTCCCTGGCCGTTTTCCAGACTGTCGAGCTGGTGCAGGCCCTCCAGCAACAAATTATTCCAGTTGGTTTTAATCGAAACCACCGGCGGCCGTATATTGTTTTCTACTTTAAAGTTTCCGGTATATAAACCAAGCAAACGGTAAATTGCTTTTTCACCGATGTCCGGCTCAAATTCGGCATGTACTACCTGACCTTTATCAAAATAAATAAAACCGTACTTGCCGTTATGCTCAATGGTCATTTTGGCGGAGTTGCGTTCCATGCAATTCAACTGGATTAAGCTCGGTAATTTTAAATCTTTCAGATTGCCTACAAGTGCCATATTATTCTAAGGTATTCATTACAAGTTGTTTAATTTCTTTTATCTCAAATGGTTTTTCAATATAATGCCTGGCGCCCTGTCGTTCGGCCTGCTCACGCAGTTCGCCGGAGCCGTAAGCGGTCATCAAAATCACTTCGGTGCCTGGATAATTTTGTTTGATTTCCCTGAGCACATCAATGCCGCTGATCCCGGGCATACAAATATCGGTGATGATCAGATCAAACGGATTTTCCGTCATTTTTTCCATGGCTTCTTCCCCGCTGGCCGCCGTAACAACTTCATAATCTTTCGCAGCGAGGATAAAACTTTGATACAGGCTAAATGTTAATGTTTCTTCGTCATCAACAATCAATAGTCTCTTTGCCATAAGCCACCATTTATTTATGATCAGCAATTGGTAAATATATTTTAAATGTCGATCCTTTTCCCTGTTCCGAGCTGACCTCTATTTTACCGCCGTTTTCTTCAAGCAGACGGTTTGAAATGGATAAGCCCAGTCCAACCCCTTCCGGCTTGGTCGTATAAAAAGGATTGAATATTTTTTCTATCTCATCCTGCGCAATGCCGACACCGTTATCACTGATTTTGATGAAAACAGCAGTCGCTTCGCCTTTTTTCTCATCCAGGCAAATTTTATCGATGAATCCGCTTTCTACGATTATTTGTCCCTCATTATTCAGGGCGTCAACAGCATTTAAAATTATATTGAGGATCACCTGCTCAATCTGGCCTTCATCACAGTAAACCTGGGGCAGTTTTGAACTGTTTATTTTTGTGAATTCAATACGTCGTTTTTTAAGACGGGAAGCCAAAAGCAAATAGATACCATCGATTATCTTTTCAATACTAAATTGACCGTACTTCGGTTTATTCGGCTTTGCGAAATTAAAAAAACGTTTTAACAGATCGTTACTTCGGTCTATTTCTTTTACGATACGCTTAATGAGTTCACTGCGATAATCACCCGGACTAAGTGTTTCCTCCAGTACCTGCACCGATGACTTTATCCCGGCCAGGGGATTGCGGATTTCGTGAGCCACCCCCGCGGCTAATTCACCCAGGGTGGCCAGCCGGTCCATCCGTTCCATCAGTTTCCTGGACTTGTTAACCATTCCGATATTACGAAATATAAATATCACGCCCTGAAATTCGTCGCTGTCCGATGTTTGCAGCTCTGTGGTGCTGAATCCGATAGAAATGGGTGTTTTATCCGCCCTGAGAAAATGCGTTTCGCGGCTCGTATACATTTGTTTATTTTTAATTATATTTTGAATAATCAGTCTGGCCTCTTCTTTATCGGCGAACAGCATTTCAAGACTTTGATCTTTAACCTGATCATAATTGTAACCGGTGTCAGCAAGGGCGGCCCGGTTAATAAAAACGATTTTTGCTGATTTATCGATGGCAATGATACCGCTGGAAATGTTTTTAACCACAGAACGATTGAAATCCGAAATCTGATTGAGTTCGTGATATTGTTTGTTTAAGAAATTATATTTGAAACTGAGATCGGCAAGTTTCTTTTCCAGCGCCTTCCTCTTTTCATTTTCTTTGATATAATTATCTAAATATAGATCTGCTTTTTGTTTGAGTGATATTCGATCTTCTATCATAGCTAAAAACTGTTTATAAATTTAATACGTTTAGCATTTTACATATTTCATATTTTTATTGCAAATCTTTTAAATTAAATGCATCGGATCAACATCCACGACCACCCAGAGCTTTTTATTTTTGCTGCTGATATGGGGGGCAATAATTTTTCGAACGAAATGTTTGGTGCGCAGACCGACGGGATCTTTGGAAATATCCGGTTTCAAAGTGACCTGCCAGCGATAGAGCTTGTTCATTTTCGGCATAATGGCCGGAGCCGGTCCTAAAATCAGGCAATACTTCCCTGCCTTCCTGTTGATTTCTATTGCTACCTCCCGGGCTAACTTAATCACATCACTGATATTTTCACCATGAATCATTAACTGAATCATCCGAACATAAGGCGGATATCTGAAATTCCGGCGGTATTTCGTTTCTTCCACGAAAAATCCCTTAAAGTCATGTTCGCGCGCAAACTGAATGGCATAGTGTGTATACATATATGTTTGAATAACGACTTCCCCCGATCCGGCCCGGCGTCCGGAACGACCGGCGACCTGGGTAAGCAACTGAAATACCTTTTCCGGTGCCCTGAAATCCGGCAGCGCCAATCCGACATCGGCTGATACGACGCCGACCAGCGTTACGCGTTCAAAATCAAGGCCTTTGGCTATCATTTGCGTACCGAGCAGGATATCGGCATCACCGTCACCAAATGCTTTTAGAATTGCATCGTGGCGATTCCTGGCACGTGTCGTATCCTGATCCATCCTGAGAATTCGGACATCCGGCAACAGAACTTCCAGTTCATTCTGTATGCGCTGGGTACCAATCCCCTTATAGACAATCTGCTGCTCGCCGCAATTGGGACAATCCTTAAAACTGGACTGGCGGTGTCCGCAAAAGTGACATTGCAGATGTTCGTCATAGGAATGATAAGTCAGCGTAACCTCGCAATTGGGACAAGCCGGGATATAACCGCAGTCCTTGCACTGGGTAAATGGTGAATGGCCCCTTCTGTTCTGTAATAAAATAATCTGTTCTTTCTTTTCAATGCGGTCTTTTATTTTATCGAGCAGGATTTCTGAAAATAGGGTAATCTTTTTTTCGATCCGCGCTCTTTTTGTGCGCATATCGATGATATAGACTGTGGGCAGTTTAATATTAGCAATCCGGTTGCGGATTTCATGTAGCTGATACTTGCCGTTCCCGGCATTGTGATACGATTCGAGGCTGGGTGTGGCTGACCCTAAAATAACAGTGGCTCCGATCATTTTTGCGTAGTAGATTGCCACGTCCCTGGCATGATAACGAGGGACGGTATCACTCTGCTTATACGTCGATTCCTGTTCCTCATCCACTACGATTAACCCGATATTTTCGAGGGGTACGAATAATGCCGATCGTGGTCCCACCACAATGCGTACTTTTTTATGGTAACAGGCCATCCAGGCATCATAGCGCTCGCCGGCGGTTATCCGGCTGTTAAACACAGCCACTTCATCTTCAAATACCGATTTAAACCGGGTAACGGTTTGCGGGGTCAGGGCGATTTCCGGAATCAGAATAATGGCATTCTGCCCGCGATTAATAACCGCTTTCAGAATTTCGATATAAACCTGTGTCTTGCCGCTGCCGGTTACGCCATGCAAAAGGTGTGTACAAAATTCATTTTTGTCCAGCGATTTTTTTAAAGCGCTAACCACAGACTGCTGTTCTTCCGTGAGGATAATATCTTTCTTGGCCTCATGATAACTAAATTCCGGACGCCGTTCATAGGGCAGATCGGCAATGTCACAAAAATCGTATCGACACATTTTGTGTAGTGTGGCCATTGCCATTTTTGTCTCTTTTAAAAAATCGGACATGAGGATTTTTTTCCCCCGGGAATGCATCAGGTATTGATCGATTTCAGGACGTTTTTTTATGTAGCCCAGATAATCATCGTGCCTGGATTTTTTTTCCGGATATGCGCTGTCAATCAGCACATATTTCCTGGATATTTCTTTTACCCTGGCTTCATTCAAAAAGGCTTCCCGGCTGATCAGTCCCTTTTCCTCCAGTATATTCAGGAAATAGCTGAAATTACCGTGACCGAATTTTTTATGATAATAGGATTTCGGACGACCCGGTTCGGTAACGAT
Source organism: uncultured Calditrichaceae bacterium (assembly GCA_964467525.1). GTDB lineage: Bacteria > Calditrichota > Calditrichia > Calditrichales > Calditrichaceae > CAYXRA01. Next base: position 30,967 of record CAYXRA010000021.1, on the reverse strand, counting down.
TAAGCGGTACAATTCGTTTTGCCGTTCCGTCAGATCGCCATCAATTTCAATTTCTTCGAGGTGAATTATTTCTTTTTCCTCTATATCCAGTCCCTTGGGCAGCGCCAGTTGGATGGCCTGTCCGTGGCTGGAAAGATAGTAATCGGATATCCATTTGGTCAGCGCGATTAAATTCGGATGCACCAGGGGATCTTTATCCAGAACATCCATTATTTTTTTAACAGAGGTCAGTTTCGTCTCTTCCTGAATATCAACAACCACACCGGTGATGGTCCGTTTTCCGAAGGGAACGAGCACCCGCATACCGGGTTTAAGCGTAGTAATCTCTTCGGACACGCCATAGGTATAGGCATGATTGATTGGCAAATTAAAAATGACCTGAGCGTATAACATGTTTATCCCAAAACAAAATATATGCAGTTGTTGTTGGAATTAAGGTATATAAAAAAAGTACTCACAGGCAATAAAATTTATAATAAAATCAAACTTTAGAGACCCCATTCAAAATTCTGTTCTCGTGTTGGACGAAATCACTTTTAAATTGATGAAATTTTGATTACCAAAAGTCAGCGCTGCCCGGACATCTGAGTCGGATCCGGTATTACTATCGGTGTCGATACCGCCCTTGTTCGGGACCGATACCGAATGCGGTGCCAACCCCGGGGAAGATGTGATTACATGAGTTATGGCGAAATCTGATCCTTTGTAGAATGAATTTAAACAGTGCGGCTGCTTTGAGAAACCAATAAAAAATCTGAAATCAGTGACATTCCGGAAACAAACTGTATAATGGTACGGCCAGGCAGATATATTTCAAGTGGACAACAAAGTATCCATTCCGCAGTATTGCTTTAGCTATAATTCATCTCTAAGCACATCGCGGAATTACAGATCGTAACTGATTGAATCGGGCGCCCTTCATCAAGCGCACAAATAAAAATGGCGGGATATAACCCGCCATTATTTATTCTTTGACAACCCACACCTTGATTGTCGCATTTACATCGTGGTGCAGTTTTATGGGAACGGAATATATTCCCAGTGATTTTATAGGCTCATCGAGTTGAATTTTACGTTTGTCGATCTCATATCCCTGCCCAGCCAGTGAATCGGCGATATTTTGCGAGGTGACCGAGCCGAACATTTTATCTTCTTCGCCTACCTGAACGGTTATTGTACAGGATACATTTTCCAGTTTTTTGGCCAGTTCCTCGGCCATTTTCATATCTCTGTTCTGCTGCCATTGCTGTTGTTTGATATCGTTCTCAAATCGTTTTTTATTGGATTCGGTAGCAATGTAAGCAATACCCTTGGGGATCAGAAAATTTCTGGCATAGCCGGGTTTTACTTTAACAACTTCGCCGCTTTTCCCCAGGGTTTCATAATCTTGACGCAATATAATTTCCATAGGATTTCACCTTTAATTTTCAAATTACCTTGTAAAATCTGCTACAAACGGGATCAGTGCCAAATGCCGTGCCCGTTTAATCGCAATCGCCAATTGTCTTTGATGTTTTGCACAGGTACCCGATGTGTGCCGGGGAATAATTTTGCCCTGTTCGGTTAAAAATCGGACCAGGCGCCGGTCATCTTTAAAATCGATATATATGACATCGTTTTCGCAAAACTGACAAACGCGTTTTTTTCTTAATTTTAGCATTTTTTCACCCCTTATCCTTAATCAATTTTCTCTTTTACCGGTTCTTCGCCGCTTGCTTCCTTATCACTTTCCGGCTCTTCAGCTTTTTCCGGTTCTTCGGGTTTTTCGTCTGCGGCGGTTTCCACAGGCTCGGTTTCCACTTCCGGTGCCGGTTCCGGTTTTTCCTCTTTTACCTTCGGTTCTGGCTTTTCCCTGTCAAAGCCCTCTTCCTTCCTGAGCTTTTCCGCCAGATCTCTGAGTTTGCGTTTATCGAATCGGTAAGTTAAATAACGCAGGACTTTATCGCTGAAATTATATTCGCCTTCCAGCGTTTTGACAATTGTGCCCGGCCCCTCAAACTCGAGGACGACATAAAAGCCATACTGTTTTTTCTGGATTTCATAGGCCAGGCGTTTTTTGCCCCATTTGTCGACATTACGGATTTTTCCGCCATTATCCCTGATAATGCCTGAAAAATGCTCGATGGCATCTTCGATTTCCTTGGCTGGCATGAGGCTGTCAAGGATGAAGATTGTTTCGTAGATGTTCATTAATCCTCCTTTGGTCTGAACGATCCCCGTGATTTTTTACAGGGATAGGATTTAGTTAGTTATTTTTATCATTAAATATTGCTTAACATTTTTTACACGAATTAGATTCCCGCCTTCGCGGGAATGACTTCCGCTAATAATTCATAAAGTATGCCGCTTTACGCTCATTATCCGTTTCTGTCAATCTTTTTCAGCCGGAAGTTAAATGAGCGGTGCGATTACCAGTGACACGACGGACATTAATTTGATCAGAATATTGATCGATGGTCCGGCCGTATCTTTAAAGGGATCGCCAACCGTATCGCCAACGACCGCCGCTTTATGAGCTTCAGAACCTTTGCCACCCAATGCGCCGCTTTCGATGTATTTTTTGGCATTATCCCAGGAGCCTCCGGCATTAGCCATAAAAATGGCCATCACGACGCCGGATACCGTTACACCGGCCAGAATACCGCCCAGCATCTCAGGCATACGCAAAATCAAACCGAAGAATACCGGTGTAAGCACGGCTAAAAGACCGGGCGCGATCATGCGCCTGATCGCCGCCGCTGTTGCGATATCCACACAGCGGGCATAATCGGCGCGGACATTTGGTTCACCCTGAAGAAGCCCTTTAATTTCACGAAACTGGCGCCGCACTTCTTCGATCATATCAAAAGCCGCTTCGCCAACCGCTTTCATAGCAAAGGATGAAAATATGAACGGCAATACGCCGCCAATCAGTAACCCGGCCATAACAAAGGGATTGTTAATGTCGAGCACCAGACTCGATACACCCATGGCTTCTGCAACAGTTTCCCGGTAAGCGGCAAAAAGGGCCAGCGCCGTAAGTGCGGCCGATCCGATGGCAAATCCCTTGCCGATGGCAGCCGTAGTATTGCCCACGGCGTCCAGCTTATCGGTACGTTCGCGGACTTCAGCCGGTAATTCGGCCATTTCCGCACAACCGCCGGCGTTATCGGCGATCGGTCCGTAAGCGTCAACCGCCAGTTGAATGCCGGTTGTGGAAAGCATGCCAAGCGCGGCAATGGCGATGCCGTATAATCCGGAAAAATAATAAGCAATCACAATGGCTAAGGCAATCGTTACCACCGGCCAGGCGGTTGAGTACATGCCATTTGCCAGTCCGGCAATGATATTGGTTGCAGCGCCGGTTTCACTTGCTTTTGAAATAATACGGGCCGGTTTCCTGCTTTCCGAAGTGTAGTATTCAGTTAATAACCCGACACTGATACCGGCCAGCAATCCGGTGATCGTTGCTAAAAATATATCGAGAGCGGTTACCGTAATCCCTGACAAAGTATACGTCTCCGGGGCCAGCGCATCAATCAGAAAATAACTGACGACTAGCATAAACGCCCCCGCTCCGAAAGTACCGATATTCAAAGCAGTCTGAGGGTTACCCCCTTCTTTGGTTTTTACAAAAAAGGTGCCGATAATGGAAACCAATATGCCGGCGCCGGCCAAAATCAGCGGCAGCAGAACCAGTTCGCTGTAACCGGCCGTGGCTGCCAGCACCATCGCTCCGATAATCGAACCGACGTAAGACTCGAATAAATCAGCACCCATGCCTGCAACATCGCCAACATTATCACCGACATTATCGGCAATGGTAGCCGGATTGCGCGGATCGTCTTCGGGAATGCCGGCTTCAACTTTACCGACCAGATCGGCACCGACATCGGCAGCTTTGGTATAAATACCGCCGCCGACACGGGCGAATAAGGCAATCGATGATGCCCCCATGGCAAAGCCGGAAATCAACTGCACAACAAATTTTAAATCGACGCCCTGTTCCAATCCGCCATAAGCAATAAAGAGAACGGAAAGCCCTAGTACGCCAAGTCCGACCACACTCATGCCCATTACGGAACCGCCGTTAAAAGCGATATTGAGCGCATCATTCAAACTGTTTCTGGCGGCCTGGGTTGTCCGGTTATTTGCCAGTGTTGCCACCCGCATACCGAAAAAGCCGGCCAGACCGCTGCACAAAGCGCCAACGATAAAAGAAACCGCCACCAGTTCCGTTCCGCGTGAAAAATTTCCAAAGAACAATAATACGGCAACCGCAAGTACAAAAACTGACAACACCTTGTACTCGCGGGAAAGAAAAGCCATTGCGCCTTCGCGGACTGCTGTTCCGATTTCTCTCATGCGTTCATTTCCGGGATCCTGCTTTTTAATCCAGCGACTCCTCCAGAACGCATAGATCAACGCCAACAAACCGCTAACGATTACCAGATACAACATCGTACTGCCCATAAAAACCTCATTTTTAGTTTTCTATTACATTCCGATTGTAATCGTTCATCGCTTGATCGATACCATCGCGAATCCAAACCCTGATACCCTTACCGGCCTCTTCCACGACAGGCTTAATCAGTTTCTGTTCATCTTCCGAAAACGGTGTCAGCACAAATTCAACCGAGTTGTCAAAATCATCGCCGATTCCTATTTTCAAGCGATCAAAATACTGGGTTTCAAGATGATATAAAATTGATTTTATACCATTATGTCCCCCGTCACTGCCCTTCTTTCTGAATCTTAAAGTGCCGAAGGGTAAATTAAAGTCATCATAAACAATCAGTATATCTTTAATATCCAATCCAAAACTTTCCAGCACCTGGACAACCGCAAGTCCGCTTCGATTCATGTATGTGTGCGGTTTAATCAGCAAAATATTTTCCCCGTCTATGCTGATCTCTGCAAAATAATAATCCCCTTTACCCGGACGAAAGGGGATTTTAAATTGATTCTGAATATAATCGAGCGCTATAAAGCCGATATTATGACGCGAGTTTTGGTATTTTCTGCCGGGATTGCCCAGACCAAAAACTGTCCGCACGAAATTTATTCCTGATCTCCGCTTTCTTCCTCTTCGCCTTCACGCGAACCAATAACTTCCGGTTCCGCCATTTCTTCTTCTTCCGGTTCCATTTCTTCTTCCTCTTCCTCTTCAGGCCTCGGCGCGGCAACACGGCAAACCACATCTTCCAGATCGTCTAAAATTTCATATTCAGCTGCGGGCAAATCTTTTACACGGATCGCATCGCCAATCATCAGCCCGGAAACTTCAATATCAATCGAATCAGGTATATCTTTCGGCAGTACGTAAATACTCAGTTCATTCTTAATACCGTCGAATATACCACCTTCATCGGTAACCCCTTTCGGCTTTCCATGATAGTTTACAGGAATGGTCATCGTAACTTTATGACCCTTCTTGATACCGATAAAATCAACGTGCAGAATTTCACCATGCAGGGGATGATGCTGAACTTCTCTTACAATAACACGCTGTTTTTTAGAACCGATTTTTATTTCGATAATTGACGGTTTTTTCCGCAGGAGCATCATCAAATCGTGTGCATCAATGGTAATGGATATGGATTCCGTTCCACCGGAAGATATATTACCCGGAACACGGCCTGCTTTTCTTAAACGCCGGACTTGCGCTTTCCTGAATTCGCTCCGTTCCTCAGCGGTTATCATTGCTTCCGACATTGTCTTCTCCTATCTATTGTTATAAAAAAATGCAAGCCATGCTTGCATCTACCCTTAAATCAGGCTGGGGTGGGAGGATTCGAACCCCCGGATCACGGGACCAAAACCCGCTGCCTTACCGCTTGGCTACACCCCAGAGCAATTAATTTCAGTCTGCTAATTTACAATTATACAATTTTTATGTCAAGTCGATTTTTCCGGCAAAATTGGCCGGGCGGAGGCGACCGCTTTGTATTTAATAATCCTTGCTTGGGCATCAAACCTGCCGCACTATCCAGGATCGGTCAAATATAATATCGCCCGTTAGAAATTCAGTCCAAATGAAATGCGATGACTATAACCCAAATTATAGCGAAAGGGAACAAATGCGTAATCAAGATGATATCTGCCGAGATTTAAACCAAAACCCGTGGTAAACGGACTCTCATCCCGGCCAAAAATAAATCCGCCGCGCAGGGTCAAATATTCGAGAACATCAAATTCTGTTCCGAAACGCATGAACATACCTTCGCTATCGATATATTGCAAATCACCGGATAACAAGGGTTTTGTACCCAATAATTGATATGGCAAAGCATAACTTAATCCGGAACGAATCATCAAGGGCAGGGTTGTTTTCACTTCATTGACTTCGGACATTTGACCGATGTTTTGTATGGTCACCCCCCAGTCCAAATTCTTTAATAAATTCCTGCGCTGAATACCGATGTCCACCGCCCATCCCGGCGCTAATTCCAGATAATATTTTTCGTAAAGATATTTTAAACTCAAGCCAACCTGCCAGTTATTTAAAAACGTCCGCGCATAACTGATGGCGGCATAAAAGTTTAGGGCCTCGGTTTCGCCGTAGGGTTCTTCGGTAGGCGTTTCACCACGAATCTCGATGCCGCCGACCGTCATCAGATTAATCGAAAAAGCAAGATTGTGTTCGCCCTGCATAATTTGCAGTGCGGCAAATTCCTGACTGATATCGGCAATCCAGACATTATGCATCAGGATCAGACTTTTCTCGCCGGCATTGGCCAGACCGGCCGGATTCCAATAAGCGGCGCCGGCATCCCTGGTTATCGCGGTATAAGCGCCGCCCATCGCCGCGGCCCGTCCTTCCACATCTATCTTGAGAAATGCCATACCGTTACCGCCGGCATACGTGGCCTGAAGCGCGCCGATTATAAACACTAAACAGACGATTGTTATTTTAAACCTGTGCATCAAATTCTCCCTTAAAAATGAATCTGCCAGGAAAATACATGGCTGCTGCCTTCGTCGACCACACTCGGTACAAAGGCATAATCCAGTTTGGATTTATACTTATACAGTTTAAAACCCATGCCGGCACCGGCGGTGAAATAACTGTCGTTCATGCCGAAACGCAGAAATAACAGATCATTGTAGAATGCCTCCAGTCCGGCATGATGGCGATTGACATCATGTTCGCCGATCTCAAAATCATATAATACGCGCAGCCAGTTAAACGGCGTTGTGTACCGCAGGCCGACAGTGAAAAACTTTGGAAAGCGGTCGATTGTGGTGCCGCCGAACTGAAAAATATCGCTGGTGTTGGCCTGCAATTTGGAACCGATATCGCGGACACTGGCCGCAAAAGTCAGTTTCTCATTCAGACGGTAGGCGGCGCCGAAATCCCAGCCTAGTCCGCTCGATGAATAATCGAAAGGATCATCGGCATAATCGCTGCTGATGGATTCCCATAAATATTTAATGGTTAATCCGAAAGATAATTTTTCAAAAAATTTAATGGCAAAATTGAAATAAAAGGCATTGGCCGATTGACTCATTTCACCGAGATCGATGCCTCTGGAATCATAGCGACGCAGATCGCCGACACCGCTGCTCAACCAGCCAATGGAGAAACCGGCGCTGGGCGGAATCTGCATACTGAAACCGATAAATCCCAGATAGCGATCCAGCGATAAAAAATTGTAGGCGGAGGCGAAGGTTTTATCCTTGGCAAATGCAGTGAGGGCCGGATTGTAATAGAATGAAAATCCGTTGGTTTCATCGGCTACCCCGGCGTTACCGAGGGCCATCGAGCGTGCACCGAGCCCCATGCGGGCATACGACCCGGCATAACCGCCGTAACCGTCCTGTGCTTGTAAAAGTCCCATTGAAATAATAAGCAGCCAAACTATCAGAATAAGTTTTTTCATAACGATTGTTCCACTTTTAATTGATTATAACAAATTTACCCCAGGTTACCTTCCCGACAATTTCGGCACGGAAGAAGTAAACACCCGTGGCCACGGTCCGGCCGGAGCTGGTTTTGCCATCCCAGCGGATACTGCGGTCGGCCGTACTCTGATCATAAAAATTCTGACGTTCATCCAGGGTAATAATGTGATTCATTCCAAAATCATATATCTTTATTTCCGCATCTCCGGTCTGTGCGACATCGAAACGGAAACGCATTTTGATATGACGGCTCGGTGAAAAAGGAGACGGACTCGGATAAACCGCCGGTTTTTCACGATAGGTGGTTGAAACAAATGACTGATTTACCTGCCAGGTTTTACCCCCGTCATTGGTTGTGGCCAGGCCATCGGTGCTGCCCAGCCATAAGCGGCTCTGTCCGTATATGTTCTGCACGGCGGCCGAATAGAAATCATCGCGCAAAATTTCTTCACCGGTTCGACTATCGCGGATGGATTCGATTTTTTCAATCCCGCTGTCTTTTTCATAAATAAATGCGCCCTTATCGGAAACCACGTAAACTTTGGCGCCGCCGACGGCAAAATTGTGGGTAAACATTTCTTCTTCAAGGAACAATCGCTGCCAGTTTTCACCGCCGTCGGAGGTTATGCTCACGCCGCGCGTTTCGGCTGTGTCTTCGGCCTGAATCGTGGCCGCCCACAGCGTATGCGTTTGCGGCTGATAAGCAAATGCAACCACAAAATTTCCAGAAATAGTATTTGCGCTGTCAGCATCGAAAGTAAAACGATGCCAGTTTTGCCCGTTGTCCGGGGTCATACTGATCCCGGCCGCCGTGCCCACCCACAGCGTATCCGATCCTTTTACATTCAATAATGAAAAAGCACGGTGATTGAGATAAGCGGCGCTGGAAAAAGGCAGTCCGTCGGTTGTCACTACCTGCCAGGTTTGCCCCATATCATCAGTGCGTCGCAGTCCGCCGCCAAAGCTGGCGATCCAGATAGTACTGTCCACAAAAGCAATGTCATAGGTTAAATTCTGCACTACCGTAGTTGTCGGGGCGTAGTCTTCCACATCTCTCGGATCGACGGGCTGCGGAATATAAGTCCAGGTTTCCCCGCCGTCGCGCGTGTAACTGAGTCCCCCGCCGGCCGGCAGATCGTCACTGATCACCGAAGTATCGAAGGCCGTGGCAATCCACAGGGTAGAGTCATCCATATAGCCCATTGCCGAGACGCCCCCTTTGGCTTTATAATCGCGCGAATAAAACGTTTTCCAGGTTTTTCCCTGATCGCTGCTCATGTTCAGACCATATCCGCTTGCCGCCCAGATCAATGAATCCTTTGCCAGCAAATCAACGATGCCGTTACCATCGAGACGACCGGCAAATGGGCCATTCTCGCCCTGCAATGTATAATTTTTTTTGAACAAAGTCTGGGCAGCGGATACGCTGATTAAGCTAAAGATTAAAATAACAAACAATGATTTTTTCATAATTACATTCCTTTTACCGCCGGTGACCAGGCAATTACCGAATCTTTAACACCTTCGGACTGATTGCCGCCTTTATCTTCCATATAAAATGTGAACACATATTTACCGGGCTGTGTATCAATAAACATTAAGATGGACAACGAATAGATACCGTCCCCGGCCTGTTCGTCGCCGGCTTCATCCCAGGGATTATTGTAATTGAAGCCCTTGCCGTTATCAACCAGCAGGAGCGAATCACCGTTATTGGCCAGCGTTCCGTCCGGTTTGCGCGAATAAAAATAAACCGACTTCACATCATCAAGTCCTTGCGGATCGCTGACCCAGACTTTGACCAGTTCCCTGTTGTATGAACCCGATTCTGTAGGAATTTCCATGCTGTCCGGCACTTCCGTTTGGGTAATTTCGCCGGCATCGTTGGGCGGTGTTTCGCCATTGCTTCCTGTACCGCTGTCACTGCATGATGCAAGCAGGATCAGTACAGCAGGCAGAATAAATATAAGTTTTTTTCGTATCACAAACATTAACCTCATCATTTCAAAAGATTGTACTTGTCAATTTATTATCCGTATATCCATAATATCACATCACAGAGCCAATAACCTGTTGATTGCTATTTAGGTCATTTTTCAGCTGCCCCGGCCACTTCTTTCAGATAAGCGAAGCGCAGACCGCGCGTGCTTGCGATGATGTTTTTAAAATCAAACATTTTCATAAAATTCAGATAAATAAGCAACCCGTATAAAATGATATCCTCGCGTCCTCTTTCCAATCCTTTTATTGCCCGGCGTTCTGCCAGCGATTTCGCATTAATAGCAGTGAACATATGTTCCAGATCCGGACGCTTAATGATCGAACCATTGAGGATTCCCGCATCGTAGACCGTCATTTCTTTCAGGATGGCGGCCAGTGTCGTTATCGTGCCGCCCGTTCCGATCAGCGCAGCGGAATTTGTTAAATTAGCCGCGAAATCCGTTTTTTCCAACTGCGATTTCAAATAATGATCGATTTGCCCGCGCGTTGCGCTGTTGAGCTGAATTATTCGCTGAAAGCGTTCGAATAAACGCAGGGCACCGGTAGAGAGTGAATGGCCGTCGATCGGCCTCAATTCCCTGCCGACGACGATCTCCGTGCTGCCGCCGCCGACATCGATTACCAGACTGCGATCTCTTGCTTCGGCAAAACCTTCGACCGCGCCTTTAAAAGACAATTCGGCTTCCCGGTTAGCCGACAAAATTTTCAGATCCCAGTCGAACCTTTCGCTTAATCGCCGGCCATAATCCTCAGCATTTTCAGCCCGGCGCAAAGCTTCCGTGCCCACCAGGTGGACTCGTGAAACATGATATTGGCTGATTGTATTTCCAAAATCAGCTAAAATGTCCATTGCCCGCTGCATTGCCGTATCGCTCAGTTTTGCGGTTTCATTCAGGCCGGCGCCTAATCGCGAAATGGCAAATTCTTCTTTCACCGGATGGACGCCGCCGTCATTTCCTACATGGCCGATAAGCAGCAGGGCCGAATGACTGCCCAGATCGATCACGGCGATATTCTGATTTTTTTCATTCATGTTCAAAAACCAGCGCCAGCCATTCGTTTTCCCTTTCACTGTGTAGCATCCGCCAGTCTGCCTTTTGATAATGATGCAATATTTCCATTTCGTCTGTAACCAACAAACCGGATAGCAAAATCAAACCATCGTTGCGCAGCAATCCTTTAAATTTACCGGCCAGTTCCGTTAGCACGTTGCGGTTAATATTGGCGCAGATCAAATCGAATTTTTTTGCTTTCACCGCCTCAATGGTTCCCTCAAAACAATCAATTGTATCCGTCACGTTGTTCAGCGCACAGTTTTCCCGCGTATTTTCCACGGCCAGGGGATCGGTATCAAAAGCAACGACCGCCGATGCCCCCAGTTTGGCGGCAAGAATCGCCAGTATCCCGCTGCCTGTCCCGGCGTCCAGTGCGCGCATATCCTGTCTGACATAGCGCGTTAGCAGTCCCATCATTAAGCGGGTGGTTTCGTGATGACCGGTACCGAAGGCCATCTTCGGTGCGATGACGATTTTGATTTCGTCCGGCCCAGCCTCATATTTTTCCCAGTCCGGCACAATGACAATCCGGTCGCCGACGCGGAAGGGTTTGAAACTTTCTTTCCAGGATTCATTCCAGTCACGATCCTGCACATCCTTTATTTCGAACGCAGCACGGTTAAATCCGGTCACGGTTTTTTGCAGATAATCACGCAGGGCAATCAATTTTTCATTGCTCCATTGTTCCATTCTAAAATAAACAACGATATCACTGGTCTGCTCATGGATGCCGTCACAGCCCAGTGCAAAAATATAGTTAGAAACCGTTTCCAGGTTTTCCGGATCGATTTTAATGATTATTTCCAGCCATTGCTGTCTATTGGTCATCTCTACACTTTTACAAAAATAAATCAATAAATTAATTTTGCACGGCCAACGACCGATATCCCTAATCGCGAATAGCGATATTCACGGTAATACCGAACTCATTGTAGCTATAGGTACCGGATATTTTATTTTCGGTACTGCCCATTTCATAGAACAAACTGCCCTGCACGCGCGAGCTGAAACGGTACGTTGCCGAAGGGCGCAGTTTCCAGCTTTTATTTTTTTGTTTTTCCTCGAACTTGTCCTGACCGAACTGGCGCTGGAAAGTTTTATTGGTTGAGGAATCAAAAGTCAGGTTGAAATTGATTTCGTTCTTAAAAGTCTTTCCCTTGAAGGGCCAGACCGGAATCGGAATTTTAAAGCCCGATGTTTTGGAATAGCTCATACTCATAGTGAATGATTCGGAAAGATTTTTGGTGGCGCCGGCGCTGCTGGAAAAAGCATAATTGGTCGTGCTGGTCATCCGCATATTGCCGCTGACCCCCCATTTAGTGCGGATGTTCATGCCAATCAGCGGCTGCCAGTTATTGCTGAATGTTTGGGATGTCGGTGAATAGCTGCCGTCCAGTTTCAGTGAAAGTTTCTCCGAATATTTTCCGGCATGGGCATGGCTCAGCGTAATTGACTGGGCGATTTTTTCGAAGAACAACCATTTTTCCACGCCGGAAACCTGGACATTCCAGTCGGGAATAAATGCCCGCCAGTCAGTTAATCCCTGAAAATCGCTAACCGGATCATCGCCGAAGACAAAGTAAGTGGTTGTTTTACTGCCGCTTCTGTTTTGACCGTAGTCGGATATGGATTCCGATTCATTACGATTATGGGACAACGATGCTTTAATATCTTTTGAAAGGTTGAGGCTGGTGCTGTTATTCATAGAAAAAGATTTCGATTGCACCTGGCCGATTAAATTGACATCCAGTGTTGAATCCTGAACCTGGGGCGTTTGTGAAAAACCGAGCTGATATTTCCAGTCGGGCATTTGATCGAGATATTTATCCTGAACTCTATCGCTAAAAGTCAGCGTCGTCTGAACGCCGCCCCAGCCGAGCAGCGATTTGTAGATAAATGTCAATGGATTGGGAATTGAGATAGACGGTTTATCATCTCCGTCATCCTCTTCACTATCCTCATTATCCTGATTAGCATTTTTCCGCTGTTCTTCGGTGTCCGGTTTATCCTGGCTACGACGCGAGCTTCTGCGTGAACGTCTGCCGCTGCTGCGGGCGGCTTTCTTTTTTGCCTTTTCCGGATCATAAATTGAGGACAGAAGCTGTCCGACGTTTAAATTGAAATTGGCTCTTTTTTGAACGGTATTCGAGCTTTGCTGATATTTATTACCGTTGGTCAGATTGTAGGTAAAATTACTGCTGAATGAAAAACGCGGTCGCAGCCAGCGGGCCACATTCGGATTAAAGTCGCTTTGAAAACTTTGACTAATATCGGTATCCAGTCCGAAATACCATTCCGTGAAGATTTTGCGTATCAGATCCTGATGGGTAAGGCTGTCGAAATCCGCATCCGATTTATAGGAACGTGAAATGCTGAAGTCCAGACTTTCCAGAACTTTATAATTGGCGCTGACCGACCGTGAACTGGCTGTGTTCACAACACGCTTTACCTGGTTATTATCTTCGGGATTCCTGTTACGGCGCAACTGCCGCGATTCCGAATCACTGATATTCAGATTCATACTGATATTTTGCGGCGTGTAGTATAATTTTTGTGTGGACAGTGCTTTGAGGAGCGGCATCTTACTGGCAAATTTAAGCGGCACAAAGAAATTTTGTCCCAGCGGCAGCTTATATTGGACCGATTCCTTGTAATTTTCCGAGTCGTTAAACCTGGTTTCCCAGTTACTGCTGTGTTTGCGGGAAAAATCAAAATCAAAGAGCAACTGGTCGATCGTATATTTGATATACCAATGTTTCGATTTCGAGCGCTTTTTGATGGTGGTGCCAACACCCAGAATTTGCGTTTCGGAGACCTGGTCTTCGATCTCTTTGGGCAACTGACGAAAACCCAGAAGCGATTTCATTTTGTCGGTAAAAGTATCGTTTTTATAACCGGTTAATTCATCGGTTCGTGGTTTGTATTTCGGTACATTCCGGCTAAATGAAGCACGGGCATCGATTGGAATCGATAAGTCCCATGCGTCGGGCAGCAGTTTATCCAGATTTAACTTACCCGAATAGCTCTGCTGCTCCTGGGTGTTACCCTGACCAAACTGTGTGCTGATGTTATGGAAATCGGCGTCCTTGCTTTCCCACTGGGCGTTGAAGGTTAAAAAATCGGCCAGTTTAATATTTGTTCTTACACGCAGGGCGGTTGCTTTTTCTTTCCGGACGTCTGATAATCTCAATTCATCGAGCCAGACTTCACCGGTAAAATTATTTGAAGATCGCCGGCCGCCATTGCCGCGATGCTTAACGCCGATGATAAAGTATCGGATCGTCTTCAGACTGGGCGTTCCAACGGACTTGTAGTAGGCGTCGGGTTTGCCGTGCACCTTCACGACCCGCTTATTGCCCAGCGGATCTTTGGTGGCCGCCAGCTTGTCCAGATCGATATCGAGATTATTGACCGCGGTATTCCAGCCCGCATAAATATCCTGCCCGTACTCGTAATAATTTTTGTCATTGGAACCGAACCGTAAATAGAATCGAATATGTGAACTGTCGCCTACAGCCGGATCGGTTGGTGGCGCCGCGGGCAATATCTGATCGCCGTGAATGAACATGCGCATCCGCCTGTAATTAAGTAAATCCAGGGCGCTATACAGCGTTTTTTTAGCCTGGGCTACTTCGCCGGGTGCCAGACCGGTTTCAAGTAAACGCATCACCAGCGACTGTTCTTTGGACAACGTATTGGTGATCCGGTCGCGTACACCGGTAACGCCGGGCGGTGAAACATACGCTTCTCTGCCGGCCACTGCTTCGGCATTTTCTTCGGTGTTGTAGGTTTCCAGCGTAAATAGCGAGTCATTTTTAACGAACACGGCGGAATCATTTACGGCAATGCCCTCCTCTTCCCATTCGTTGCCCACAAAATCCAGGGTGGCGATTTTAATACGGGTGCGTTCCGGGGGCAGATCGCTGAACCACAAACGTACGAAAAAAATTTGCTGAAAATTTTCATCGGGACTGCCGATCATGCGCGAGATTTCTTTTAAGGGAATGCGAAACAATCGCCAGCCCTTGGCTGTCGAACCGGCAACCCATTCCGGCCGGTATTTGGCATCGCTGCTATCAAGGGAGAATGTATATTCGAAGTAGGCATTGTGCGGTGTTAATGAGCCGTCGCCGTCGAGATCCTCTGTATCCGGATAACGTGCTTCGCGGGAATTACTGTTGCCTTCGGTGCCGTTGATGCCATCGTATTTAATACCGTCATATACATTGAGCGCGCCCTGCTGCGGTTCGCTCCAGTTATCGAACGGATCGTCGAGGGGATTGCCGTCGGGAACGCCGTCGATGCCCACATCTTCGCCGGCATCGAGCAGGCCGTTGTTATTGCGGTCTTCCGTGTTCAGACTGCCGCGACTCTTTTCACCGCGCACAGTTTCCCCGCGCAGATACCAGTCTTCGGAAATCCGCCCGATGTCGATATTGACGGTACCATCGTTACCCTTGACCCACATTTCTATATATTTGGTTTTTTGCTGATCGGCAAAACTGACCGTGGAACGCATAATGCCGGCCCAGGCGCTGTCGGGATCGGCGTCCTCATCGCGCCAGAAATCGATGCCCAGCACATCTGTGGTGCGTCCGGTCTGGGCGTTGACGTCGCGGTTCGGCCAGATATCCTGGATGGGCGTTTGATGGTAGGGATTGAACCAGACAATCCGGGCGCGCGACTTATCGACAGTCGTATCAACGATACCTTCACTTATCGGTATCCGCTCGCCCGGTATATCCACGCCTCTGACATTAGGCAGGACAACGGGCGGACTGGCCATGGTCCAGGTACGGTAGCGGATACCCAGCGTTGTGGTTCGCTTACTGGCTTCGAAATCATCAATATAAGCGACGCCGTTCTTATCCCCGGTTTTTTCATTGTTCAGCGTATTGGGATTGGGAATAACCTGGGCGAACTCACCTTCGATATCGATGCGTGAATCGGCGTTGGTTTCGATGAGCGGCAACCAGTCCAGGGCGCGGGTAATAAAGCGCGGCTCAAACTTAAATGCGGCGTTGACATCCCACACAAAATTCCGGAACGGTTCCTGCCCTACCCTGACGCGCCGGTCCAGTGTCGATTTATTAAGGTAAAGGGCGGTTAAACCGACGAAGGAATTTTCCCAGAAGCGGTATTCCATACGGCCGCCGAGGATGGTTTTCTTATCCAGTTGAAACAGATTAGCCCGCTCATATTTGATTTGTATGTTCGAACTGCTGCGCTTGGCCTCCGGCGAAAGCAGCGTCAACTGCCCGCTGAAATAGTCAATGATATAATCTTTATCGCGCTGCAGTGTTCGGCCGCCCAGCGTTACCACTTCACTGCCCTCCAGTACGTAGAATCCCAGATCGAAGGTCGATTTTGTGCTGCGCGAGGTAATTATCAGTTCATATTTACTGCGACTGAGATATTCAGAGGTGTTTGTGGAGCTGAGCTCATATATCTTTACAATATAATCATCACTGAGATCTTTCAACCGCTCTTTATAAAAACTGTCGTCGGGCGGATTGAAGGGCCTTAAAGCAGGGAAAATAAGTATACCATCGGTACGGTTGATAATATAGGGGTTGTTGTCAATCTTCTCATCCCCCAATTCCACAAATTCCCCATTTTCATCGAGAATATCCAGACGAAGCAACGTTAAAAACGACTTATCGCTGCCGGGCGGATATCGTTCCCGGTCACCGTTAACATTATATTGCAGGCGAACATCAAATCCATCCTGCTCGATTTGCGAACCGCCCAGTGAATAGACATTGCGCATCATCAGCGGCCAGGTGTCTTCGTAGCTGGGCTGTATATTGCGGGGTTTGATCAGTTTGAGTATAACCGCCTGACTGTCATCGGCCAAATCTTCATCCAGTGTTCCGACCTTGGGCCAGCCGGCAGTGGACGGATTGGAAACAACATAGGAAACGGCCAGAATCTTGTTATCATCGATGGTTTGATTCAGGGTCAGGAAACCGCGGTATTTATCAAACCGATAATCCCGTTCCGGATCGAGTCTGCGGAAATAATTGATTTCTTCCCCTTTATCGGAATCCACATTTATATCATCGAGCGAAATATTGCTGTAATCACCGTCCGAGGCATAAGCCCTTGGCTCGATTACCGCCGCCCCTCTGCGCACACCATCGTCGGCATAGCCGGTGGATACGAATACATCTAATTGCAGAATATCCATACCGCGGGTGAAAATAAACGTTTGCGGATCCTGTTTCAATCCTTCCTCAAATCCCTTTACCTGTGTCCCGTTAAAGGTCGAACCGCCGTCCCGGTAAATCTGATCGACAAAGAAATACCTGTTTTTTATAAAATCGATATCCTTCACCGTAGTCTGTGATTCCGAAGAACTACCGGTGATAGATAATTCCTGCTGCTGACCTTTTTCCAGGGAGGCAATGGTCGTCATGTGCAGATTCCCAACCTGCATCTGGGCCTTTAAACCAAACAGCCCCTGGTTGGAACCGCCAAAAATAACGTACTTCGTGGAGGGCAGCGAGAGTGAAATATTACCGGCCTCAATCTTCTGGACGATTTCATCTTCATCGCCGTCATAGCGCAGTTTCAGCGTGTTTTCGATATCTACGGTGGCCTCGCTGTTTTGTTCAACCGAGACGGTCACCTTTTCACCGATTTTACCTTCTACCGTAAACTGCTGGGTTTGCCTGAATCGCGGACTAAAGGTATTTTGGTTTTCGATGGCCGAAACCGCAGAACCGGAGCGTTCTTCCGTCCGGCCGGATAAATCGAAAGATATATTACCGGTTACCCGCAATCCGATACGGTCGGACCCGAAAATACGGGTAAAGGTTTTGCTTTTTATTCTGAAGGGAATATCGAGCTGAATGGCGCCGAATTCTTCCTCTCTTTTGCCCTCAAGACTTTTGATTACCGATTGCTTCCATAATTCCCGGGTTTCATATTCGACACGCAGACGCATGTAGGTATCCAGATCGACTACGGCGGGCATTAAAATATCGGTATTATCTATGGTTTCTCTGACTGATATGTACTGAGCCGCCGAGTCCATTTTTACTTTACGGACATAGGAGCTCGGCTTCTTTCTGAAAAGCGTTGAATCAACGGAAACACGCTCCAAGCCATAGATATTGGGTTCAAACAAATCCACCGTTTGCGGGGGCTTTGGTACCTGAATCCCAATCTGGCCCTGGGCTTCTATTGGTAGGATTATAAACCAGATGCTAATAAGCAAAAACCGGAGCAGTCCTGCTACTTTTATTCGATCTCTATCCAAAACTCTATCAGCTTAAATAATCATATTCAAACAATTAGCGTAGCAATCTGTCTATAGACTTCCTCCATTTTTTAATGAACCTGAATTTAAGGCGCATCCAAACTGAATTCAAGACTAATTTTACGCACCTTCGTTGACTTCGTTCCTTAATGCGGGATACTAAAGCAACAAAATTTACATAAAAAAACATCAAAGTTAACCTATAAAAAAATATAGAACTTATTCACTATTTTACGTATATTCTAAAAATTAAAATTAAAATTTACAATGATTAAGATCAAATTCAATGCGCATTCTGAACAAATATATCATTAAGGAACATATCGCCCCTTTCTTTTTTGCCCTGTCCGTGATTATGTTTATTCTGCTGATGAATTTTCTGGTGAAGTATATCGGACAAATATTCGGCAAGGGTTTATCGGCCTGGATTATTTTCAAGCTGGTATTTCTAAACCTTTCATGGATGCTGGCCCTGGCCGTGCCGATGGCTACACTTGTTGCAGTGCTGATGGCCTACGGACGGTTTTCCGCCGATAATGAAATTACCATCCTCAAATCGAGCGGCATCAGTATCTACAATATCATCCGTCCTTCCCTTTACCTGGGGTTATTTTTAACACTGTTAATGATTTATTTCAGCGATCAGATTTTGCCGGAATCGAACCACCTGGCGCGGCAAACCTTCAAGGCGGTTCGTGAAAAGAAGCCCACCCTGCAGCTTGAAGAGCACATTTTTTATGAAATCGACCGCTACACGTTTTTAGTCGATCATCTGGAGCGCCCGCTGGAGGCAGAGTGGCTGGGTATGAACAGCCTGCTCGGTCCCGAATACCAGGATATGCAGGCAATAGACCGGTTACGCAACATCACTATTTTCGACCGCAGCGAACCTTCGAAAAATGTTACCATCATTGCCCGGCATGGTTATATGGTTTATTCGCCGGCACGAAAAACCTTGATATTCACTCTTTTCGACGGCGAATTTCATGAGCTGGATAACACTAAAATGGATGAATACCAGCGCACCCGGTTCAATAAAACCGTGGTACATATTCCCGCGGAAAATTTCGATTTCGAAGAACAGGAAGAAAACTACCGCGGCGACCGGGAAATGAACATCAAAATGATGCGCGGCAAAATCAGCAACTTCAAAAAGCAAATTAATAGTAATCTGGAAAAAACCGCAAAAGTGCTTGATCAAAATTTTAATTACCTGCAAACCCTGCTTGCCAAAATGGACACGCTGCCGGAGATAAAACCGGCCGACAGTCTGATAACCGCATCGCTCACCACCGGCAAATGGCGCGATGCCAGGAGACGGGCACTCCGCACAGCGGAACGCTATCGCCAGCAGATGCGTTCCAAACAGACGATGATTGAAAATCAGGAAAAATCTATTAATAAATATGCCGTTGAAATTTATAAAAAAATTTCCATCCCTTTTGCCAGCATCGTCTTTGTGCTGGTCGGCGCTCCACTGGGTGTAATGGCCCGTAAAGGCAGCATGGGGGTGGCGATCAGTATGAGTATCGGATTTTTCCTTTTATACTGGGCCTTCCTGATTGGCGGCGAAGATTTCGCCGACCGCAAACTGCTGGCACCGTTTCTGGCCATGTGGGCGCCGAACATTATCGTCGGTATCGGGGGACTCTATTTAACCTGGCGCGCGGTCAAAGAGTCTTCATTTATTCGCTGGGACAAGCTGGCAAAACTATTCAAACGAAAAAATGATATTGTCATGAACAAACCGGAGTCTGCAAGCTGATGTTTCGTATTCTGGACCACTATCTCACCAGACAATTCCTGATTAATCTGCTGGTTGCCATTGCAACCTGGATTATTATTTTTCTGGTTGTCGATGTCATTGAAAATATATCAAAGTTTATCGACCGCGAGGCAACCTTTAATCAGGTCTTCATGTATTATGTTTACTACATTCCCTATATTATCAGCCTGACACTGCCGATAGCCATGCTGCTGAGCGCTCTGTTTTCAATGAGTACCTTTGCCCAGTATAATGAGATCATCGCCCAGTTGTCATCGGGCGTCAGTTTGTACCGGATATTAATGCCGTTGTTTATTACGGCGGTGATCATCAGCATTTCCGCCGGATTTTTCAATGAGCTGGTCGTACCGGTTTCTAATCAGAAACGCTATGATATCAAACGTTACGATATCTATAATAAAACCAGGGAAACGGAAAAAGCGCGTTCCAATATTTATCGCCAGGATACGGTTAACCGCAAATTTATCGTTAAATTTTTTAACGGCCGCACCAGGGAAGCGCGCCTGGTGAGCATCCAAACCTTCGCCGGTCCAAATTTAGTGGAACGGCTCGATGCAAAAAAAATGATCTGGCAAGAGGGTAACTGGAAACTGGAAGATATCAAATTGCGGCGCTTTGATGAAGAAGGCGAGCGGCTCTATACATTAAAAGACAGCGTGCTGAAGAACACGCACATCGAACCACAGGACCTGGTTGATATCCAGAAGAATCCGGAAGAAATGAGTTTTTCGGAATTGAATGCCTTTATATCCGATCTGCGATCCCTGGGCGCCGATATCAAGAAATGGCGGGTTGAGCGTCATTTGAAAATCGCCATGCCTTTTGCCAATTTTATCGTCGTCCTGCTGGGCGCCCCGCTGGCCTCCCGTAAGCGGCGCGGCGGAATAGCAATCAATTTCGGTATTAGCCTGCTGGTGAGTTTCGTTTATTTTATCATTATCCGCATGGGACAGGTTTTCGGTCACCAGGGAAAACTGGATCCTCTTCTTGCGGCCTGGCTCGGCAATCTGATTTTTCTGGCCATCGGTATCTACGCCCTGATTACGGTAAAAAAATAGCACAGGCTATCCGAACAGCTAATACGGCCTGAATTATTTCATTAAAGTTATTTTCTTCGACATTCGCTTTTCAGCAGTCACCATTACCACGAAATAAATCCCGGCAGGAAGCTGACCGCCACCTTCGTTCGTGCCGTCCCAGTTCACTGTATAATCCCCGGCCGGATAATACCCCGAAAGCAAGAGATTTACCCTTTCACCAAGCAGATTGTAAATGATAATTTGCACGTTGCCATTTATCGGTGTATTAAAGCGGATAACCGTTCGCGGATTAAAGGGATTGGGATAATTCGATAAAGCAAAGGAATTGACCGGTCCGGATTTTATTGCCAGCGCCGAAGCGGTTTCCTCATACCCCGGCGTACCGAGGTCGCCAAAACTGCCCGGCCATGGTGTATCGGATACATACCAGTCAGCGGAATTATTGTTATCCTGACCGGCTTTGCGATCAAAATACATCGAAGCGCCGTTCGGATCGGGCCAGTCCGGTCCGCCGTCGTAGGTAACACGAACTATTTCCGTTGAGCCGTCGGCGAGGAGCAGCAGAATTTCATCGTCCCCGTTTGCCAAATCGACGCCGGCATATTCGTAATCCACTTCCACGCCGCCGTTAGTCGATGTATTACCATTGCGACCCAGAATCAGAAAATCATTCGCTGCGATAATCAGCGGCTCACCGTGATTAATCTGATGGCTGTCGTAATCCAGATCTTTGATATACCAGCCGTCGATATCGATCGCCGCATCTGTATTATTGTAGATCTCGAACCATTCGCCGTCGCTGTCATAAACGGCGCTGGGATTTTGCATAATTTCGATAATTACAATATCTCCGGGATTAACGGAAGCTGAACCGGACGTGGTCGCATTTGATGATAATCCTGAAGAGTATGCCTCATTGCCGGAACTGCCGTTCACTGAAAAAATACGGTAGTAATATGTCGTACTTTCATCAAGACCGGTGTGACTGTAACTTTCCGCTCCTGTTCGCCCGATAATGGTTCCGTTCAGCGCCTGCTGGCCGTCTTCATAGGTTGTACCGTCAACCGGACTGTCAAAATCGCCGCTTAAATTCCAAACAATGATCACGTCGTCATTATTATTGTTTTTTTGCCAGCTTAAATCAATTTGCGTACTACCGGCGGACTGGGCGCTGAAACTGCTGGGATTGGCAACGCCGCCCGCGGATGATACTTCAAAATAGGCCCGGCGCACCAGCGTCGTATCTAAGATAAAGGGATTCTTTTTTCCATCCTGATAAACGGCAACGGCATCGTTGCGCGTTTCCTCACGACTGTCCACGGCGTCGCTGATGTTCCAGTCTTTAAGCGTTTCCTTTTGCTGATTAAAGAAATTGGAATCCAGTTGCTCGCTGTACATGGTATAGAGGTAAAAAACAGCGCGGGCGGCGTTGCCTTTATGGTCTTCGCGCGGTTCAAAACGATTCCCGTCGTTATCTTTTTCACTGTATTCATCGATAATGGATAATGGTATCGAAGTAAGATAGTAATCGTCGCGCCACCATTTGTCAGTTTCGCCGTCGGCGATTTCATCGAAGGGATCGTTGCCGCGCGAAGAGTTTACCTGCTCGCGGCAGGGATATAAATGATGCAGGTCGCTCTTCGGATTGCCGCTATCGGCGCCTTTGCTCTGCGGCCAGGTGTGCTCGGTGTTAATCCCTTTATTGTAAGCATCCGTGCTGGGATCAGCAGAAGGATTAATATAGATAGTATAACCGCTGTATCGGCAGGAAACGCTATCATCATGATTATCGATTTCCGAAAACATGACGTCGCGCGCCTCGTCGTAACTTAACACCGACTGCGGTTTGTAATTCTGGCGCAAACTGTCGATCAGTTCCTGACCGCTGAGCGAAGGAAAAATATTGGCTGTACCCTGAGCCATAGCAGCGCCGCTCAGGATCAGCAGCAGGAGAGACAACCGAAGCCAATGCAAAATAGGCGTATTCTTTTTCATAACCGTTCCGTTTTAGCTAATTCAACCATTTCCGGATTATCATTTCCGAAATCATAACCTGCAGGGTGGTCCGATGCGGTTCCTTTTTGGCACAGACCTCCCGGTTTACGCCGGGTGCCTGATAACTCAAAACTGTCCCGATTGTTACCCGTATTAAAACGGAATAGCTTTCGATACGCTGATGCCCTTAGACCGATCATCTCAAAGCGGACAACATTAATAACCATCCCTGGTATCTGTTCCCTGATCAATAAAAAATTAACCGCGTTGTTTTTGCGGTTTATTAAACAGGTTGTCGTTAAACTTCGGCTAACTTACTTATTTCTTGAAATTCCGCCAAATAATTATTAAAAACAAACCGAAATCGCTTCTCGGGTGTAATAAATTTTCCGCTTCGGAATTAAGTGCTAAATTACGCCATTTTTTGCGATTCAAACGATCCGCTGCTGATGTTTCGCGGAGGTTTGGAGGTTTAGGAGTTTATCCCGACAAGTCGGGATTTCGCTTCGCTCAAGGGCTTGAGGTAAATAGGTTTAGGAGTAGAGGAAGGATAGCACAAAAGCTCTAAAACACGAAAGAGACAAGAAAAAAAATGCACCATGCTTTTGTGTGTTTTTCAAATCATGGATGTTTCATAAAAATAATTTTAGCGGTTTCATCCTGAATGTTAACCGCGTTTGCGTGTCGTTGTGCGCGGATAAAATAAATCCCGTTGGCTACGACTCGTCCCGATTCATTACGACCATCCCAGACGTAGTCGTGGTTATATTGGGATATGCGCGCCGGCTGCAATCGTTTTACTATTCTGCCTGTTGCATCGAAAACAAGCAGATCGCACGGTTCGAATGTGAAATTGATCAGACGCAGGGTTATGGTTTCGTTGAAGGGGTTGGGAAAGGCGCGGCTGACCCTGATTTCTTCGCTGTATTTTTCGGTTGGTACTTCAACCGCTTTTTTCAAAATCCAGTTATCGCGGTCAAACCACATCTTTTCCGGGCGGGCATTCAGACTAAAGGTAAATTGCTGGTAAAAACTGTTGTTTTGCACCACAACGGTGGTATCCCGGCCGTTGGCCAGTCTGAAGGTCAGATCGACAGGCATTTCGTAAACCGTCGTCTGCTGGGTTTGCCTGATCCTGATCTCAGTGATATAGCGATCGGATTCACGGCGCAACACACTCCATTCGTATTCATATTCCGGGTAGTAAGGATAATACAACCATTGATCGAAAAATTTTTCAAGATTTAATCCCGATTTCGCTTCGCACACGCCGCGGAAGTCCGCCGTTCGCGCCGAACCGTACTGCCAGCGGGGATCGGAAAGATAGCTTTTCAAAACATCAAAAAACACGGAATCACCCAGAACATGCCGCAGCATGTGCAGCACCCAGGAACCTTTATCATAAACAATCCGGTCAAAAATATTGCGCACCGCTGTCGTATCGGCGATGTAAATCGTACCATCCTCAAAATATTCCTGGGAATTGATATAGGCATGATAGGCTTCAGCGCCGGGCGGATAACTGCCGTACCCGGCCCATTCCGCGTACAACGCCTCCGAATAGGAGGCAAAACCTTCGTTCAGCCAGATATCGGTCCATGAAGCGCAGGTTACCATATCGCCGAACCACTGGTGAGCCAGCTCATGCACATAAATATAGCGCCAGTACGGCGAAACCCTGCCGATACTGCTTAGCGTCTGGTGTTCCATCGCGCCGCCCCAGCCAAACTGGGCCTGACCGTATTTTTCTTTGAGAAAGGGATAAGGGCCGAAATAATAACTCAGGCAATCCAGATAGTCATGCATTTCCTGGAACAGTTCTCTGGCCAGTTCGCCCTTATCGGGATACACGTAATAATCGAGCAGCATCGACAGTGTATCACCGGAATTGTATGTATCCTGAAAATGATCGTAAGGGGCGATGGCCAGTGATACCAGATAGGTGGTAATCGGGTATTGCTCGTGCCAGTGCCAGGTTCGGGTTCCGAGGGGATTTTCCTCAACGGTTCGCAAAGTGCCGTTCGAAGCGGCGATCTGATCGTTGGGCACGGTAATCAGGATATCAACGGAATCGGCTTTATCGGCCGGCGCATCTTTGCAGGGCCACCAGTAGCGCGCCCCGTAAGGTTCGCTCAGTGTCCAGATATGCGGTGAACCGTCCGGCAACGTATCAAATCTGAAATAAGCTTCACCGCCGGCCGTGGGATTCCCGTCATAGGTGATGCTGACCGTGAATGTCTCACCTTTCTGATAAGTGCGGTCGAGGTACAAAGTAAGTAACTGATTGCGATGACTGAAACCCAAAGCGCTGCCAGCAGTTTCACTGACCTGCAGATTTTCATCCATATCGAGAACAATGGAATCCAGGGCCGATTTTGCGGTGAATCGGGCCGTAACTTTACCGCTGATTGCCCGGCCGATATAATCGGTTTCAATTTCAATCATGTAGTAGCGGGCATCAAATGCGGTGCGGTTGGATCGGTCGGTAAGCTCGACTTTCCGGAGTTGTTCAAATTGCTGATACAGTCTGGCCTTGTGTTCTCTCAAAACCTGCCGGGCCTGTTCGTATAAATCCAGATCGGTTTGACCATAAGCGGTTAAAATACCAATACAGAAAATAAAGACCGCCAAATATTTCATTATCCACGCACCTTCACAGTCAAAAGGTGTTTATTCTGCCAGCTCAATGGATTCTTCCAGTTTTTGTTTTTCATAGAGATCGGCATAAACACCATTGGCCAGCAGTAGCTCGGCATGGGTGCCTTCCTCAACGATCCGGCTCTGATCCAGAACGATAATCTGATCGGCATTCTTAATCGCTGAAATTCGATGGGACACCCAGAAGCAGGTTTTATCGGACATTACCGAACGCAGGCTGTTAAGAATGGCTTCTTCGGTAACCGTATCCACTGCGGAAAGGGCGTCATCGAGCAGGAGAATACGCGGCTGTTTCAAAATTGCCCTGGCAATAGCCACCCGCTGTTTTTGTCCGCCGGAAAGATTTATCCCACGTTCGCCAAGTGGGGTATCATATCCTTTTGGAAATTCCACGATGCTGTCGTGAATCCGGGCAATTTTCGCAGCCTGTTCAATATCTTCCCTGCCAAGGTTTTCGACACCGAAAGCGATGTTATTAAGCAGGGTGTCGGAAAACAAAAATGTTTCCTGCGGAATGTAACCGATATGACGACGCAGACTTTTGAGTTTTATTTTGCGAATATCCCGGTCATCCACAAAAATACTCCCGGGCGGCGGATCGTAGGTACGGGTCAGCAGGCGCATCAGGGTCGTTTTACCCGAACCGGTGCGACCGACAATGGCGACAATATTGCCCGCCGGCACTTCCAGATTTATATCTTCCAGGGCCGTGACATCGGTCGAAGGATATTTAAAATTCAGATTTTTAAATGAAAAGCGTCCCTGAACTTCTTTCAGCTCGACGGCGTCCGGTTCATCGTCGATATCCGCTTCGGCATAGCGGATGTAATCGAGTCGCTCCATTGAGGCAATACCCTGCGAAAAGATACCCACTACCCAGCCGAGGGCGATTGTCGGCCAGACCATCATCGTCAGATAAAGGTTAAAAGCAACAAATTCACCCAGGGTGATGGTATTATTGACAATCATCCTTCCACCGACCAGCAGAATCAACGCGATGCCGATACCGACGATGAGCATCATTACCGGGCGAAATGCCGCATAGACTTTCATATAACGCATGTTTTTATCGATGTAAACCCGGTTGAGCTTGTTGAAATCTTCTATTTCCGATTTCTCAAGAACGTATGATTTGACAATGCGCATTCCGGCAAGATTTTCCTGAGCTCTGGTGCTGATCGTTGCAAACTGGGTTTGCACTTCCATGAAGCGTTTGTTGATATGGGTCTTGAATTTATTGACTACGATTACCAGAAGCGGTACCGGAATAAAAGCAATCAGCGTCAGCCTGGGACTGATCCTGAGCATCATCACCAGGACAAAGATAACCATCGTCAGGGTATTAATGGTATACATGATACCCGGACCGAGCACCGCGCGTACTGCGTTCAGATCATTGGTCAGCCGGGCCATAATATCGCCGGTACGGTTCTTCTGAAAAAAAGCATTGCTCAGCGTCTGCAGCTTGGCGAACAGCCCGTTGCGTATATCATTTTCAATGAGACGCGAAACCACAATTATCGTCCGGCGCATCAAAAAACGGAAGACACCCTGCAACAGGGCAATCAGGATCACCAGTCCGGCATAGATAAGTAATTGACGGACTTCGATATCCTGCTTTAAATAATCGATGGCCCGCTGAACTACCCTGGGATTGAAAATACTGATAAAATTACCAATGATGATAAACAAAAATCCCAGTAACATGCGGGCTTTGTATTTGAGCAGATATGGCAGCAGTTGCCGCATTAACCGGACGATACGCGCGCTCCTTTCAAAATTTGCATTTCGACAGTATGAAATCAAATTTAGAATAAATTTATTTCTTAGCAAAAATAAAAAACGGCTATACCAAGAATAAAAACGGTTCTATAATTTTTTCCAATCAAATTAATAATCCAGTAAAAATTTCCATGAGTAAATTAAAAGGACGTAAAAGTCCTGCTGTTATTTTTTTACTACGGGTGACCCCCGCCATAAATGGCGGGGGTAACAATGCATAACCGGAACAGATATCTAACTATGGTCAATTTCATAAGGCGAAACAGTAAAACAGCAGTAGCCCGCGGCAAACATCAGCCAAAAACCGGTTTACAACGTCCCTTTGTTTTTGAGTCTCTGCCGGCTGATTACCGCCACCGTTCCGGACAGGGCCAGCAGGGCAATCAGATTCGGTACGGCCATCAGCGCATTGCCGATATTGCCGATATTCCAGATGATATTCAGATAATTAAAATTATCTCCGGCCAGCGGCGTCAGAATAGCCCCGAAAAACAGCACGGTGATGAACAGATAGCGATAGGGTAAAATCACCCGGTTGCCGCCCAGGTATTCGATGCATTTTTCCCCGTAATAGGCCCAGCCGATCAGCGTGGTGTAACCGAACAGAAAGGAAGCCAGGGCAATGACCGTTCCGCCCAGTCCAAGGGGAAAAACCGCGTTAAATGCCTTCTGGGTAACCAGAATGCTGGTGATATTGTCAGCAGCCCCGATGCCCTGCCAGGCCTGGGTCTGCATGTACGCGCCGGTCAGGACGATGGTCAGCGTGGTCATTGAATTAACCAGAATCGTATCGATGAACACACCGGTCATGGCGATCAAACCGTTTTTGGTCGGCTCATCCGAAGCCGAGGCGCCCTGGGCAATGGCCGCCGACCCCAGACCGGCCTCATTGGATAGCAATCCTCTGCTCACCCCGCTCTGGATGGCCAGTCCCACCGAAGCGCCGATCAGGGGCTGAAGGCCGAACGCCGATTTGAAAATCAGCACAAACGCCGCCGGTATTTCGGAAAGATTGGACAGAATAATGATTAAGGCCATGGTTACGTATAGCACGATCATGGTCGGAACGATTTTTTCAGATACGTGACCAATCTTTTTAATACCGCCGATAATCACCGCCCCGACCAGAACGGCAATAATCAGACCGATCACATAATAATAGAATACCGGCGCCTGCTCCCCGGCCACGCCGCCGTGGAAGAAGCGGTTAAAACTATTAGCCAGTGAAATGGTCATGGAATTGGATTGCGCCATGTTGCCGGTGCCGATCAGACAGGCAATGGCGCCGAAGAGGGCGAAAACGCCGCCCAGCCACTTTCCGAGTTTCTTATTTTTCAAGCCGTTTTTAGCATAGTACATCGGTCCGCCGGCCATGGTTTTATTGGGGGCGATTTCCCTGAAATGGACGCCAAGAAACCCCTCGGCATATTTGGTGGCCATCCCGAACAGACCGGCGATCCACATATAGACCGGCGCGCCCGGTCCGCCGATGGCAATAGCCGTGGCCACTCCGGCGATATTGCCATTGCCGACGGTCGCCGCCAGTGCAGTCATTAAAGCGGCAAAGGGGGAAATATCGCCCTTCCCTTTCTCGGAACGGGATTCTTTGGCAAATATCAGTTTTATGGAATTAAAAAACTGTGAGAACTGCAATCCGCGCGTGCGCAGGGTCAGAACAAGATGGGTGCCGAGCAATAAGCCAATCATCGCAGGACCCCACAAAAGCAAGTCCAGACTGGTGGTATGTTCCAGAAGCCAGTCAAAAAAATTCATAAAACCGCCTGTTCAAATAGCAAAATAATATTTTTAAATCAATTTAACTCCGAAGAAGCATTCTTCAATTAATGAAAATTGAATTTCCCTTAGTTAAGAGGGTTGTAATAAAAATTCGTCAACCAGATAAAATTCCGAAAAATTATCTGACGCTTATTTACTTTTCCATTTACGCTTACGGAGAAAACTCCGGTCATTCGAAAATCCCGAACATATTGAGCAGGATCAGAAAAATCACCGCCGGAATAAAATAGCGAATCATAAAAATCCATACGGCTCGGAATTTCTTAAAACCATTGCCCCCGGTTTCAATTTCATCGGCGGCGTTGTTCGCGCCCCAGACCCAGCCGACAAATATCGATAAAACCAGGGCGCCGAAGCCCAGCGAAAAATCACCGAACAGAAAACTCATGTGACTGAGAAAATCAGCCGACTTGGTCAGTCGCTCCGGCAACAGACTGAAATTGGTAAAAAATTCGGACGCGCCCTGGGAGAGCGCCGACGGCAGGCCGATAATAAAGGCCAGCAGGGCAACAATCCAGACTATCATTTTACGATTGGCCTTGTGTTCATCGACCATAAATGCCACCGGCACTTCCAGCAGCGAAATAGTGGAGGTAAGCGCCGCTACGGACAGCAGAATAAAAAACAGGGTGCCGACGAAAAATCCCCCGGGCATGCTGGCAAACAGTTTAGGGAAAATTTCGAAAACCAGTTGCGGTCCGGCCGCCGGACTCTCGCCCATGGCAAAAAGCGCCGGAAAAATGACCAGACCGGCCATGATCGCGATCATCGTGTCAAAAATGCCGATATATATGCCTGAAGTGATCAGATTCTCTTTTTTGGAAACGTAGCTGCCGTAGGTGATCATCAGCCCCATGCCCAGACTCAGGGAGAAGAAAGCCTGCCCCAGGGCAGCGAGCAAAACGCGTCCGTTCAGTTTGGCAAAATCCGGTTTAAGATAAAAGGCAAGTCCTTTGGAAGCGCCCTCGAGGGTCATGACATAGATGATCAGGGCAATCAAAAGGACAAAAAATACGGGCATCAGAATTTTCGACCAGCGCTCGATCCCGTCGGCGATGCCGCCGTAAACAATAGATGCAGTGATCAGAATAAACACGGCGAAAAGCAGGCTCACCAGCCAGGGATCGGAAATAAAGGCTGCGAATCCGCCGGGATTGCCGGTCATCATTTTGTAAACATATCCAATAGTCCAGCCGGCGATCACGCCGTAAAAGGACAGGATGGCCACTCCGGTAAAGACACCCAGATAGCCGGCCCCCCGCCAGACCGATTTAGGTTTGATGGCATCGATGGCGCCCACGGGATTACGCTGCACCGACCGGCCCAGGGCAAGCTCGGCGAACATGTAAGGCAGGCCGATGACCACAACAAAAATGATGTACATCAAAACAAAAGCGCCGCCGCCGTTTTCACCGGCCACATAAGGAAAGCGCCAGATGTTTCCCAATCCGATTGCTGAACCGGCCGCCGCAAATATAAAACCGATTTTTGAGCTCCATTCACCTCTGCCTGAGTCCATACCCTTTCTCCTTAAAATATCTGTTCAATATTTTGTATTCTTCGAACCTTTCCATCAGTACGATTCTCTCCCGTATTCACGTGAATCAATCTGTTAAACCACGCATTTTCATCTGCGCAAAAATATGAATCACGGGATTAAAAGTGAGCAATTTATGAAAAAATGGGCTTAAGCCAAAATAAAATA
>CAYXRA010000020.1:0-40463 GCA_964467525.1 uncultured Calditrichaceae bacterium | reverse complement strand
TTTCTTTTTGCTTAAATAAATTTCAGTGCTCAACTTTCACCAAATGCAGACTGTAAAACGGCAATCAAACTTTCAAAATCAATATCAACCGGATTATAGATAGACGAAGGATCCTGCAATGCGGTATTGGCAATTTCTTCAAGCTGATCGGCGTCCACTTTTTCGGTTTCCCGGAGAGTGCGCGGTAATCCGGCGCTTTGATAAAGTCGTTCTTTCAAGTCGTGCAAAGCATTTACGACCTTTTCTGTACGGCTCGTGGTAGTTGTCTGGGCAAACACCTGCTGACCGGATATTGGCAATAACAGTTCGCCGAGGTTATCCTTGTAATTCTGATCGCCGTGTTCAAGATTGTACGAAAGCACGTGGGGCAGCAATATGCTCATCGCCGTTCCGTGGGGGACGTGACAAATGGCGCCGACGGCGTGACCCAGGGTATGGACGAGTCCGACCATCGAATTTGAAAACGCAATACCGGCCATGGTGGCGGCATTGGCAAGCGCCAGCCGTCCTGTTTTTTGTTTGGGACTATTCAGAACATCGAACATGTGTTGGCTGATCAGACTGATGGCCGTATAAGCGTAGGCATCGCTGATTGGATTCTTGGCAAGACAGGTGTATGCCTCGACGGCATGAGTCATGGCATCCATAGCAGTTGATGCGGTGATCAGCTTCGGCAGGGTCAATGTCATGCGCGGATCGATTACCGCAACATTTGGCAATAAAAAATAAGAAACAAAGGCCAGTTTTTTGTTTTTGTCGGTGTCTGCGATTACCGCAACCGCGGTAACTTCCGAACCGGTGCCGGCAGTCGTGGGAATTGCAATCAGCGGATTAAGCGGTCTTTTCAATGCATTGGCGCCGGTAAACTGCATCAGATCATGGGACTTTTCGGAAACCACAATATTCAGACCCTTCGCCGTATCCATCACCGAACCGCCGCCGATGGCAATAATTGAATCGCAATCATTGGTATAATAAATATCCGCCAGCTCATTGACTGTTTTTACGGACGAGTCGGCCGGTACCTTATCGTAAATACCACCGATCATAATTTCAGAGTCTTTAAAGGCACTTGTTAAATGTTTGAGGAGTCCCGCCCGGCGCACACCCTGATCGGTAATTATCAGGGGCTTGGCAGAATTCAGAAGCCCGATTTCGAAAGGAATGTTTTCAAGCGCTTTATTTCCGGAAATAATTTTAACCGGGCAATAAAATTCAAAATAATCTGACATAGAATGGATTCCTTTGTTTTTTTACGTTGTCGCTTTGCGCAATTACATTTAACTAAATCAGCACCCGTATATAAAGGCGCATGCGATTGAAAAGAATGCGGCGCCATTTCAGTTCCGGATATCTTTTAACCGCAAGCCGGGCGATAAATTTGGGCAGGAGATAAACTTCAACAATATCGAGACAGCGGACAAATGTAATCGCATTACCGAGGTCGCCGCGAACGAACATCCGGTCGCGGGCAAAAGCCCGGGCGGTACTTTCCCGAAAAGTGAAAAGCAGTATTGCCGCCTCTGTGTTTTTAATGCTTATGACCAGGTCGCATCGATCGGGGGCGGCTTTCCGGCTGATAAATTTGAGTTTGCTGTTTTCCTCTTTTATCACATTCATTTCCGGGCCGGCCGGGTGTACCTTTAATTTTATTGAATAATGATCCGGCAGCAGGCTTACTTCGCTCCGGAACTTTTCATCAAATTTTGAAGCGCCCTGAAGGGCGCGGCCGACAAAAAAGAGCAGTATCCGGATATAAAGTTGTTTCAGCCTTTTTTTCCCCGGCGAAATGGCGGATGACTTTTTCATAATTATTCCGGTCACTCCTTTTAAAAATGGCATTGATTGTTCTTATGAAATCACGAGATGATATGGAAATTAGTAATTATTCCGGCAGGAGCAAAAGAAAAATAACAGCATAGTAATTCTTTCATAATTTGAACGGGAAAAATGGATTCCCGAAAGATCGCCACGATTGAAAATATTTCTCAACGCCGGGGCAATTATTATTTTGACGGCATCCGCTTCATTGTTATTTTAATTAACAACTGCCGCAGACCGGTATTTCAGAATAAGTTATTGAACGCTGTAAACGACGCATAGATGGTTTTTATGATGCTGGAATTGATATGAAATTTTTAGTACTATTTATCCTTTGGATATGAAAGGCGTTTGAATGAAAAAAATCAAATTCCTTTTCCATTCCCGGTTTGAATAAAAAGGCAGATAAATTTAAAAGCCAAAAGGAGTAGCGCAATGGTTTTTGATTTAGACATGATCAAAAAGTTTTATGAGGCATTACCGGAGCGGATCGATGCGGCACGCGAGGTTACAGGTAAACCGCTGAGTCTATCTGAAAAAATTCTGTATGCCCATCTTTCCGAAGGCATACCGCGCGAAGCAAAAATGCGCGGCGTATCTTATGTGGGTTTTGCCCCGGATCGCGTTGCCATGCAGGACGCCACCGCACAGATGGCCCTGCTGCAGTTTATGATGTCCGGCAGAGATAAGACAGCAGTTCCATCCACCGTGCACTGCGATCATTTGATCCAGGCCAAACTCGGGGCGGAGCAGGATCTTAAGACGGCCAAACACACCAACAGTGAAGTTTATGATTTTCTGGAGTCCGTATCCAACAAGTATGGTATCGGTTTCTGGAAACCGGGCGCGGGTATCATTCATCAGGTTGTGCTGGAAAATTATGCTTTTCCCGGCGGAATGATGATCGGAACGGATTCTCATACGCCGAACGCCGGCGGCCTGGGGATGGTTGCTATCGGCGTAGGCGGGGCCGACGCGGTCGATGTGATGGCCGGGATGCCCTGGGAATTAAAATTCCCCAAACTGATCGGCGTTAAATTAACCGGACGGATGAGTGGCTGGACGGCGCCTAAAGATGTCATTCTGAAGGTTGCCGGCATATTGAGTGTGAAAGGCGGAACCGGTGCGATAGTTGAATATTTTGGTCCCGGAGCAAATACAATCTCATGTACCGGAAAGGGTACAATCTGCAACATGGGCGCGGAAATCGGCGCCACGACATCGCTTTTCGGATACGATGAGAAAATGTCCGAATATCTGAAAATTACCAAAAGAGCGGAAGTTGCCGAAATGGCCAATAAAATTACTCAATACCTGACCGGCGACCAGGAAGTTTATGAAAACCCGGAAGACTATTTTGATCAGGTAATTGAAATTAATCTGGATGAACTGGAACCCCATCTCAACGGTCCCTTCACGCCCGATCTGGCAACACCGATATCCCGGTTCCCCGAAGCAGTGAGAAAAAACAACTGGCCGGAAAAACTGGAAGTTGGATTGATCGGCTCCTGCACCAATTCATCTTACGAAGATATTTCAAGAGCCGCTTCGATTGCACAGCAGGCCGTCGACAAAAAGCTGAAGGCCAAATCGGAATTTACCATTACCCCGGGTTCGGAACAGGTGCGCTATACCATCGAGCGCGACGGTTTTATCGATACCTTTAAAAAAATGGGCGGCGAAGTGCTCGCCAATGCCTGCGGACCCTGCATCGGTCAATGGGCGCGTCATGGTGCGGAAAAGAAGGAAAAAAATTCGATTGTAACTTCATTTAACAGAAATTTTGCCAAGCGTAATGACGGCAATCCAAATACCCATGCCTTCGTCGGTTCACCGGAAATTGTGACCGCCCTGGCCATCGCCGGGAAACTAACTTTTAATCCCCTGAAAGATGAGCTTGTCACTGAGGACGGTGAAGCGGTAAAACTGGATGAGCCGAGCGGCTGGGAATTACCGGTAAAAGGATTTGATGTCAGGGATCCTGGTTACAAAGCGCCGGCAAAGGACGGCAGTGATGTTGAAATCAAAGTTAAGGAAGATTCGGACCGCATTCAGCTATTGGAACCTTTCGATCCCTGGGATGGAAAAAATCTGACGGGCATGAAGCTGCTGATAAAAGCGAAAGGAAAATGCACCACCGATCATATCTCAATGGCCGGTCCCTGGCTGCGCTTCAGAGGTCATCTGGATAATATTTCCAACAACCTGCTCACCGGCGCCGTCAATGCATTTAACGATCAAACGGATCTGGTTAAAAATCAATTAACCGGTGAATACGGACCGGTGCCCGATACGCAACGGGCTTACAAGGCAGAAAGTA
The DNA here is from genome assembly GCA_964467525.1 of uncultured Calditrichaceae bacterium. Taxonomy (GTDB): domain Bacteria; phylum Calditrichota; class Calditrichia; order Calditrichales; family Calditrichaceae; genus CAYXRA01. Next base: position 36,322 of record CAYXRA010000020.1, on the reverse strand, counting down.
TACCCACAATTGTTGTCGGTGATGAAAATTACGGCGAAGGCTCCTCGCGCGAGCACGCCGCAATGGAACCGCGTCACCTGGGCGTGCGTGTGGTGCTGGTAAAATCATTTGCCCGTATCCACGAAACAAATCTCAAGAAACAGGGCATGCTGGCGCTGACCTTCGACAATCCGGATGACTATGAAAAAGTACAGGAAGACGACACGATTGATATCATTGATCTGGTTGACTTCTCCCCTGACCGGCAGCTGACGCTTGTGCTGCGCCACAGTGACGGATCGAAAGATGAGATCAGGGCCAACCACAGTTACAATGAAAATCAGATCACCTGGTTTAAGGCCGGATCGGCCCTTAACGTCATCGCTGAAAAAAACAAAAATTAATATGGCCCGCCAGCCTTTGGCTGGGTCAGTCTCAGCCAAAGGTTTTTGATTTTTGGGTCAAAGTTAATTGTTTGTTCGGAAAACAGCCTCACATAAATAGTCGTTTCATCATTTATTCATCAACTTTTCCAAATAGGGCCGCAGCTTGTTACTCCAGGCCGCATACCCTTCATGTGACAAATGCAGTCCGTCTTCGATAAAAAAGGCCGGATTGGGTTTACCATCAGATCCGAGCAGCGTTGTTGCCGTATCCGCATAGAGACAGTTTGTTCTTGCCTCGATAAACTGCCGGATCAGATCATTGGCCTTTCTCATCCTGTCCCGGTATCTCCAGCGACTGATGCTGGGTTTTATGGGCAGGTATATGAAGGTCACCCCTTGTACGGCTGATTCAACACGGGATACGAAAGATTTAAAATCATCGAAAACCTTTTCCGGTGATTTTTCTCCGGCAATATCATTATCGCCGGCATAGAGGATAATGCCTTTGGGTTGATATTTGATCACAATGGAATCGGCAAAATAGTAAACATCCGAAAGATGCGCGCCGCCGAATCCACGGTTGATAACCGGCATGTCAGGAAAAAAATCGTGCGTTTTCCACATGCGGATGCTGGAACTGCCCACGAATAACAACCCGTCTTCAGGGTAGGCGTTTTTATGATCCCACCGGATAAAATATTCTATTTCCCGGGCGAAGCGGTTCGGATCAGGTTTCGGCATTGCGGCCTGAGAGAAAAGTTGATTTTGCATGGAAATGAATACCACGATAATTGAAAAGATTCTGCAGAAATACCGGATAGATATCATCGCATATTCTCCTCTTAATGAATAACAATCAAAATACGGATTTTTTGGATTTGGACAAAAATTACTTGAATTTGGTTAAAATTATGTTAATATCCTTGTGTACATAAAAACTATAAAAGAACATGAATCTCCAGTTGAATTTAGCGGAGCGGAATTATGCAGGTAAAGGAATATTTTAGAAGCATCCTTGTCATTTTATGGGGAGTTCATCTTATGTTTTTTTTAACAGGCTGTGAAGCCGCGGAAAATCCGAAAGAGCAAAATAATATAAGAAAACCGTCCGTTGCCGGGTCGTTTTATCCGGCGAATCCGGCGGCGCTGAAAAAGATGATCGCCGAGTATATGGATGAAGCCGAAACACCGCAAATCGAACAGCCGGTGATGGGCATCATATCACCGCATGCCGGTTATATCTACTCCGGATCGGTGGCAGCCCATGCCTATGCACTGTTAAAAAATCAGTCCGTGCAGCGGGTGGTTGTCATTTCACCATCCCATGTTGACTCATTTCGCGGCGCATCCATTTACAACGGACATTTTTATGAAACGCCATTGGGAAAAATAAAAGTCGACCGGGATTTCAGTGAACGATTAGCCGCAGAAAGCGATCTGATAAAATTATCAGCGGAAGGCCATACAACCAAATATCAGGGACGCGGTGAGCACGCACTAGAAGTTCAACTGCCGTTTCTGCAACACGTGCTGGAAGAATTTGAACTGGTGGCGGTAGTTATGGGCGAGCAGAGTTATGAATCCTGCCGCGCGCTGGGCAGGGCGCTGGGCGAACTGATCGAAAATAATGAAACGATAATTGTTGCCAGCTCAGATCTGTCGCATTTTCATCCCTACAAGGAAGCGGTTCAGTTGGATAAAAAAGTCCTCAGAGCCATAGAAGAATGGGATTACTATAATTTATCGCGTAATTGTAATGCACGCATCTGGGAAGCCTGCGGGGCGGGACCCATTGTCGCTACGATGATTGCCGTTGAGCATCTTGGCGCTAATGTGGCTCAGCTTTTAAAATATGCCAATTCCGGTGATGTGCCTGCGGGAAACCAGTCGCAGGTGGTTGGCTATGCAGCTTTTGCATTTTATGAAAAGGCAGAGGAAAATGATAAGCAAAAAGCAGAATTCAATTTGAATGAACAGGAACAGGAAAAACTGCTGACCATAGCGCGGGAGGCCGTTTATACAATCATCAATGATGAAGAGATTTATGGTGTTTCCCTGAATGGTTCGGAAGCCTTAAACCAGGCCCGCGGCGCCTTTGTGACGCTGAAAAAAAAAGGACGGCTGCGGGGATGTATCGGTTACACGGCGCCCACGCAGGCCCTTTGCACGACGGTTCGCGATGCGGCCATTCAGGCGGCGGTGCGGGATTACCGCTTTAATCCGGTTTGCACCGACGAATTGCAGGATTTATCTTTTGAAATTTCCGTTCTGTCTCCCTTTAGAAAAGTAAAGGGCATTGAAAATATCGCTGTTGGAAAACATGGATTGCTGATTATAAATAAAGAAAACAGCGGTTTGTTGCTGCCGCAGGTGCCTGTCGAACAGGGATGGGATCGCCGGACATTTTTAGAACAAACCTGCCGGAAAGCGGGATTGCCAAAAGACGCCTGGAAAGATCCGGATACTGATATTTTTCAGTTCACGGCTTTTGTTTTCGGGGAGCATTGATTCTTAAACTTTGATGCTTCGATTAAGACTGAATAGCACGATTAAATTTACCAGCGAAACGAGCAGCGCGGTTATAATCATTCCAAATAAAGGTATGATCATAACGCTAATGATCAGTGCACCGACAAATGCGCCAACCAAATCGATGCTGTATAAAATGCCGATATTCGACTTATCTTTGCCCTGCGTCTCAAAATAAATCCTGCTGGCCAGTGGAAACTGATAGCCGCCGATGGCCCCGCTTATCGCTGCCAGTAACGGGAATACTGCCAACAGAAATTGATCCGATTCAATGCCAAATAATAAAGGGATAACGAAGGGGACGGCCACAAAAAACAGATGCACAACGACCAGTCGTTTTATCAAACCCGCCGTCTCTGCCTGTTTTCTGAAATGCAATGCCCGCCAGCTGCCCAGTCCCATTCCGCTCATAAAGGCGGCAATTAAAATCGCGATTTGATGATAGACATAACCCAAAATTGTCTGAAAACAAAGCAGGATCAGGATTTCCAGCACCATCACCGAGAATCCCGTCATCAGAACGGCAAAAGATACAGTATAAAGCATCTTCTTTTTTACTGATAAAAACCATCCGGGCAGGATGGCGACCACCAGCATTATCACAATAATAATCAGAATTAACACAGATATCGATGGTTGATTGACTAATAACAGTACTTTCTGCAGGTTTGGGAAAAACTGGCTGCTCCAGAGGATTGTGTTCAAAAAATATGCCGTTGGTTTCACATCCGTGTTCAGGGGTGTGGCCTGGCTGTAATCAATGGTGTTTTTCAGATAACTCACCCGGTCCGGCATCAGGCGGAAAGGGATGTAATATTCGCGAATGTATTGTGTTTCAATGTTGCGGGCATGCAGGCGCTCAAGCATAACCTCCGGATCGATGTTAAAGACTGTCGTATCAACGGATGCAAAATAATGAACCGTGTTACCGGGAATAAAACCGACTGCTTTAAACGCAAAGTTCAGCGATTTGTTAAGGCAGCTCAGATATTCGGCCAGCACAGAGCTGATATAATTTTCCGAAGCCGTGGTCTGAAATGAAAAAATACCACCGCTATTTAATTTGCTTGCAACAGTTCTAAAAAATTCTAGTGTGTAGTAACGGTTAATCTGCATATTTTGCGGGTCGGGCAAATGGGTTAAAATCAGATCGAATGTTAATTTCGTTTTCTCAAGAAACAACCGACCATCCATTTTGTGCAATGATATTCTCGGATGATGCACAGCCAGTGCATACTGTTTGTGAAAAAACGAATCGGCCAGAGCAATCATTTTTGGATCAATTTCAACCACATCAACCGATGCTACGCTTTGATGTTTGAGTATTTCCGGTAGATAGCCTGAAAAAGCTCCGCCGATTAAAAGTACGCTTTTGGGTTCGGGATGCTGGATCAAAGCATAATGTACACCCTCTTCGGCAGCGGCCTTGTCCGGTACCGTAAAGGCCGGGACGCCGTTATGAAAAAGTGAACGACTCTGTTCAAGCTCCACCACCGAAAGGTTGCCGTATCTTGAATCAATGCTTTTTAGCAGGACAAAATTTTTCCATTGGTATCCCCGCGTGTAAGAATCAACTGTATTAGAAAAATAGAAAAGAATCAGATAGACCGTGATTATAATCAGAGAAAGAAACAAATAAACTTTCTTTGCCGGGGCTTCAAATATGAAATAGAAGGCAGTGATGCAATTAATCATGCTAAGCATCAGGCAAATTTGCAGATTGGAAAACAGCGGGATTAAAAAAAAGCTTAGTAAAATGCCTCCGGCAGCGGATCCAAGGGTTTCAAGCAGGTAAACGCGACTGCTGGACAGGGCCATGCTCTGCGTCAGTTTATGCGTAAATATAATGCCGGCCATTGCAAAGAGCGCGCCGGAAATCAGACAAAAAACACCTAACAACGCTAATGAAATTATGTATATGGATACAATACCCAGCATCTCGCCGGGAAGCGCCCCGAAAACACTTCTGCAGAAGCGAATCGCAATCAGTGTACCCGTCAATGCCAGTGACAGTAAAAACTGAAAAATTCCGAATACGAATAATTCGGCCCCCTGCTTCTTTAACCATCTGCCGGCCAGGTAGCTGCCCGCCGCCGTCCATAAAAGCCAGTTGGTTAGAATAATTCCGATGGAAATTTCGTTACCATTGAGCACAGCGAGGAATTCACGCATGAATAATACCTGAGCGATAACGGCGGTGAATCCCACTAAAGCAAAAATCAATCTGTAGCTGACGCGTTCAAAACGTTTCATAAGGCTGATGTTGAAAATGATTTAACATAAATTAAGTTAAATGTTGGTAAAAAAAAATGACTATGTTACAAAAAAGTGAAAAATGTGTGATTTTAGCGTTATGGTGAAAATATAAACTACAATAATTATTGAAATAATAATTTGCTCAGGCTTTTTTTGCATACTACTTAAAGGAGATCTCCAAAAGTGAAACGAAAAATATTAGTAGTGCCCGTTTTGATGTTAATCATGTTTCAATCTTGTTCGGATCAGATTACATCAGACTGTGAAACAGACAAACCGCTAATAAGCGAAGATAACACAACATTCAGTGATATTCAGGAAGCCATATTTACACCAAATTGCGTAAGTTGTCACGGCGGATCGTCGCCTGAGGCTAACCTAAATCTTTCACCGGGATCGGCCTATGCGGATTTGGTAAATGTTACGGCAAGCGCATCATCCCTGAAACGGGTCAAGCCCTTCGACAGTGAAAACAGCTATTTGATCAAACGCCTGAGCGGTTCGGGCGGCGAAACGATTATGCCGCCCGGCGGAAAGCTTGAACAGGCATTGATCGATTCGGTCGCAGCCTGGATTGATCGCGGCGCGCTGAATAATTAAAATATTTGGAGGTAAAATGATAAAAAAATTATTCATATTATTGGTATCGGTTGGTTTAATCCAATTATTCGCCGGTGAATACCATGTTGATAAATCGGGAGATAATCTTGTAAAATTCATATCCGATGCGCCCATTGAAGATTTTGAGGGTGTGACCGATCAGATTGACGGTTACATTTACTGGAAAGGCGATAATTTACTCGATGCGTCTCAATTTTATTTCGAGGTGGATTTGAATACACTCGATACCGGAATTGGTTTGCGCAACCGGCACATGCGCGACAATTATCTGGAAACCGAACGTTATCCGATGGCTCAATATAACGGCAGGCTGGTAGAAGCTGAAAAAATATCTGACACGGTCTACGAGGTAAAAGCCGAAGGTAAAATGTTTATACATGGCGTAGAAAATCAGTTGACGGTCAATGGTAAAATGATAAAAAAAGGCGACCGTTATCAGATTACAAGTGCTTTTGATGTAAAATTATCGGATTACCACATTGATATCCCGTCGATTATGTTTTACAAAATCGATGAAACAATGGCCCTGGAACTGAATTTTTTTGTTGAATTGTATGAAAAGAGCGAAGATGAAAACAATAAATAAGGAAACGTACAAATGTTAAAAAAGTTATTTGTATCTATTTTTGCAGTATTTTTATTGTCTATAAGCGGGCTGGCTCAGGAGCCTCAAATAAGCTGGAAAAGAAATAAACCGGCAACAAAACCAAAGCTGCTGCTGTTTCACTCCATTCATGCCGTTAATCTGCCCACGGCTGAAACGCTGCAGCGCGGTGAATTTGAATACGAAATTTCACACCGGTTTATACCGACGGTGGGTGAAAAAAATGCTTATTTTGGTATTGACGGACCGGCAAATATCCGGACAGCCCTGGCTTATGCCATAACAAACTCAATTTTAATTAATCTGGGCAGAAGCAATTTAAATGATAATTATGATTTACGGGTTAAGTTCAAAGCACTAAAATTCAGACACCCAATTTTTCCAATGCTGTTTGCCGTGCGCGCCGGGGCGGCCTGGAGTACCGAAGTAGTCGGTCGTAAAACGGCCCATGAACGAAACTTCCAGTACTATGGACAGCTGATTTGGAATACCATGTTCTGGAAACGCCTGGGGATCGGACTGGTACCGTCATATCTCTATAACAGCCATATTTATTGCAAGGATACGGAAGATTCCTTCACTATTGGCGGTTACGTTCAATTCTATATTTCAGCCATGATCAGTGTCTACCTTGAAACCAACCAGACCGTGTTTGGCTACAGAGATAAATATAATCCATTGGTGGCAGGCATAGAACTGGAAACCGGCGGACATTTCTTCAAGATTTTTTTCGGAAACAGTCAGTCCCTGAATCCCTCCCAATATCTGTCCGGGGCAGATTTGAGGCCACTGGATGAATGGCGACTGGGGTTTAATATCACCCGGATTTTGAAGCTTTGATTATTTTTACAAAAAAATGGATTAAACGATTTATACATATTTAAAAATATATTTATGAACCAAAACCGAACGTGTTATTATTTTAACCATTAAACACAATCCGTAATATAAACCAAAGGGGGATTTTATGAGAAGATTATTTAAGCTATTTATAATCAGTTTAGGTCTGGTTATATACTTTACCGCCTGTAGCAGTTCAACCGATTCTGAAGAGGATAACAACGAGTTTATTGCTACGCTCGATGATTTTAACGATTATGCATCCTGGACACAGGTTGCCAGCAACAAAGGCCCTGATCCTTTATTGATGACTGCGCACGGCGTTAACGATACCCTGACAAGAAATGTGTATTTCAATGATGAGGCCAGGCTTCAAGATGGCGAATATCCTACCGGCAGTATTATTGTAAAAGAACTCCGTGATGAACAAAACATGTTACAGGGTGGTCTTACAATTATGGTGAAGCGTAATGGCGGGTTTAATGAAAACGGCAATGGCTGGGAATGGTTTATGACCGACACTAATTTGGAAACCATCCTGGTGCAGGGTGATAATGCCTCTGCAATGGACGGAGCCTGCGCCGGTTGTCATGCTCAGGCAAATACAAATAATAATGGCGCCGACTGGGTTTTTTCAACAAGATAATAATAACGATTTGATTTGAATTTAATGTTAACGCGTTCGTTAGTAATTCCGTCCCGCACTCCGCTTAACTATAAAATGTCTTAAAAATTCGGAGTACGGGAACGGAATTATATAAGGCGGATTAGCTGTTTTTTCACAATCGGATATACCGTACAAGATCTTTTACTTTTTCAGCGCGTTTAAATCTGCCATTACTTCATGGTGGTGTTCTTTCACTTTAACCTTGGGATATACTCTGGCGATATTACCATCAGGATCGATAATGAAGGTCGACCGTACAATACCCATGTATTCCTTTCCGTACATTGACTTCTTCTGCCAGACGCCGAACTGCTCACAGACATCGCTTTCGGCATCGCTAAGCAGCGGAAAATTGATTTTGTATTTTTCTGCAAATTTTTTCTGCTTTTCAATACTGTCTTTGCTGATCCCCAAAACGGCCGCATCATTTTTTTCGAATTCGGGAAGCGCTTCCTGAAAATTACAGGTTTCCGTGGTACAGCCCGGCGTCATCGCTTTGGGATAAAAATAAACAATAACCCACTGACCTTTATAATCGGCTATACGGACCTTGCGATTATCCTGATCCGGTAATGTGAAATCCGGACTTTTTAAACCTTGCTCGAGCATTTTTCCTCCTTTAAATTAAATTGAATACCATAATATTTTGCCAATCTGATAAAAAATTGCGCAAAATGTTACATTAAAGTAAAAAAAGACAAAAAAATTGTTTGATTTTAGAAAATTAGTAACTATATTCCGTATTACTAATTTGCCAAAAGTAAAAAACTCAAATTTGATCCGGAAGAAAAAATGAAATTATTTTTCATCATCCTGCATCTTCCAGTTTTGCTTTTCCTTTTAATGTGCAGCAACACAAAAAAAACAAAGGTTATTCCTGATCACCCGCAATGGGTAAAAGATGCCGTTTTTTATCAGATTTTTCCGGAAAGATTCAGGAATGGCGATCTTTCCAATGATCCTAAGCTTGAAGATATCCGCGGTTCTTATCCCCATGATATGGAATCAGGCTGGCAACTGAGCCCCTGGACCTCCGACTGGTATGCGTTACAACCCTGGGAAATGGCAAACGGTAAGGGGTTTGCACACAATGCGCAGCGCCGCAGGTATGGCGGTGACATTCAGGGCATCATGGACAAACTGGATTACCTGTATGAATTGGGGATCAATGCGATATACTTGAATCCGATGTTTGAATCACCTTCGCTGCACAAGTATGATGCCGCCAATTACGTACATATTGATGATAATTTCGGTCCCGATCCGGAGTACGATAAGCGTGTCGTGCGCAGGGAAAAATTCGATGATCCTTCAACCTGGCAGTGGACAAGGGCCGACAGCCTGTTCCTTGAATTTATCAAAGCGGCGCATCAGCGGAAAATAAAAGTGATTATCGATGGTGTTTTCAATCATGTAGGTATCCGGCACCCGGCTTTTCTCGATGTGCGGGAAAATGGCGTTGAATCGGCTTATAAGGACTGGTTCGTGATCGAATTTTTTGATGATCCTGCAACGCCGGAAAATGAATTCAGTTATAAGGGCTGGGCCGGTGTGCGCGAATTACCTGAACTGAAGGAAAACGAACAGGGACTGGTTGCCCCGGTGAAAAAGCACATATTTGATATTACCGCTCGCTGGATGGATCCCGATGGTGACAGCGATCCTTCCGATGGTATTGACGGCTGGCGTCTGGACGTAGCTGAAACGGTGCATCATAATTTCTGGAAGGATTTCAGAAAACACGTTAAATCGATTAATCCCGAAGCCTATCTTACCGGCGAAATTTTCTGGGACGACTGGCATAACGAAAAGCTGATGGATCCGCAGCCCTGGCTGCAGGGTGATCAGTTCGATGGTGTGATGAATTATCGCTGGTCGCTTGCGGTTACCAATTTCTTTATCGACAAAGAAAATAAAATTTCCGCGAGTTCTTTTTTTACGCGTCTTAAAAAACTGAATGAAAGCTACGCCCCTGAAACGCGCTTCGTCTTGCAAAATTTACTCGACAGCCACGACACAGACAGAATCCTTTCCAACATAATTAATCCCGACAATTACTACGATAAGGGTGTTACGCTGCATGACAATCCTTATTATGATGTAAGAAAACCGAATCAGAAGGAGCTGGAAATACTGAAGCTCATCGCCATTTATCAAATGACGGCGCCCGGTGCACCGATGATATATTACGGCACCGAAACCGGTATGTGGGGAGCAGACGATCCGGATTGCCGGAAGCCGATGATATGGCCCGATATGGAATACGAAGATGAAGTGGCCAACATAAGTAAAACACCGCGCCCACGCGATGAAGTGGAGTTCAATCGCAGTTTGTACGAGTTTTACCGTAAATTAATCAGTCTTCGCCATCAGGAAATCGCTCTGCGCCGGGGAACTTTTGAGCCTGTTTTCGCATTCGACGAAAAAGACGTTTTGGCTTACAAGCGTCAATATCAAAATGAAACGATTATGGTTGTAATTAATAATTCGGAGCGGATACAGCAGGTTGCCGTTCCGGTTAACCACGCTTCAGCCTGGCAATCCTTGTTATCCGATCTTGAATTTCAGGCTGAACAAAATCTGCCGCTAAAAATAAAACCCAAAAGCGCGTTCATTTTGAAGAAAATACAATAAACGCAAAACAAAGATAAATAACCCAAAGGGCATGTTTATAATAAATAGTAAATCCGGCTTTATAACCGGAAATTTAGCAAATCAAAATCAGAGAATGTTCCTACGTGGAGCATTACTGTTACTAAGCGCGCTGTTCCTTTTTGCCTGCAGCGCCGATCCTAAAGATGACCCGGAAAAACTGGCCGTGATCGAAGATCGGATAGTGACAAGAACTGAATTTAAAAATCGTTTCACCGAGCTTAAAACACGTCTCGGTATTCCGGATAACGGCATGACCCGTCGCGGATTATTAAAAAATTATGTTGAAGAAGAACTGCTCATTCTGGAAGCCATCGACCGCGGCTACGACAGCGATCCCGACGGCCGCTTCAATAAGGAAGAAATCAAAATTCAGGAATTGTTGAATGCCTACAACAGAAAATTTATCCAGAGCAAAGTCCGCGTAACGGAAAAGGAACTGCGCGAATTGTTCATTCATCTGAATACGCGAATCCGGGCGCGACATTTATACGCACCCACAAAGGCTGAAGCCGAATCACTTTACCAAGCCATCCTCGACGGGGCTTCATTTCAGGAGCTGGCAAAAGCAGTTTTTCAGGACCCTGTGCTGCGGGAATCGGGCGGCGACCTCGGCTATTTTGAGGTTGATGAAATGGACCCGGCATTTGAGGAAGCGGCCTTTAGTCTAAAAGTGGCACAGGTATCAGAACCGGTGAAAACAAACGATGGTTACAGTATCATACAACTGCTCGATAAAAAAACCAAACCTCTGATAACTGAAATGGATTACGCCAAACACCGCCATAAACTGGAGCCCTACTGGCGTCAGCGAAAAGTAAAAAAAATGACCCGTCTCCATGTCGACTCGTTGCGCCGGGCTCTTGAAATTGAATTTGTCGAAAATACGCTCGATCGGTTGTTTTCATTAATAAGCGAACATGAAAAAAATGAAGCGCTTACAGAGAGTCAGACGCTTCGGAACATGCAGGATGCCCTGGACAACCTTCCTCTGCTGACCAGCAAACAGGGTAACTGGGATGTTGACCAATTTCAAAAAATGGCCAAATTTACTTCTGATGCGGAGCGCAACTGGATCAGGAATAAAGAAAATCTCAGAGATTATATTGCAGGGCTGGTGGTCAGAGCGTATATTCTCAGAAAAGCGCAAGACGCCGGTTTGCATAAAACGGCAGAATACAAAAATAAAGTTGAAGAAGAATTTGATGTTTATTTACTGGGCAGGATTGAGGATAACCTGCGCCGGGAGATGGAAATCCCTGAGGACTCATTAAAATTATATTATGAAGATGACCCGAGGCTTTTTGACACACCACCTAAAATTCATTTGAGAGAAATTATACTGCAGGATACTTATGTTGCGGGACAGGTAGCCAAAAAGCTGAAGGCGGGCCATTCATTTGAAGAGCTGGCCCGAAAATATTCACTAAAGAGAAGAAGCGCGCTTAATGGCGGCGATATCGGTTATCTGACGCCGCAGGAGCTGGGAAAGTGGGCGGAACTGGCTTTTTCTATGCAGGAGAATCACTGGCTCGGTCCTGTAAAAATGGATTCGGCCTATGTTTTTTTGCAGTGCCTGGATAAGATACCCGCCCGGCCGCGCAGCTTTCGCGAAGCCAGTGCCGATGTGGAATCCGCGTTGCGCACTTTTTGGTGGGAGCGGTTCAGATCACAAAAAGTTGCCGAACTGCGCTCCGAAAAGAATGTTCGTGCTTTTCATGAAAAATTAAGAACGATTAGATTTAATTAATCAAATAAAGGCGAAGTTGGTATGAAAAAATCAATACTTTTTATTTTTGCCATTATTGTACCAATCCTATTGTTTGGCCAGAATACCGGTAAAATTGCCGGGGTAGTGGTTGATGCCCAGAGCAAAGAACCGCTGATAGGGGCGAACGTGATCGTGGAAGGTACTTCGCTTGGCGCGGCAACCGATTTGGATGGGAACTACGTTATTCTTCGCGTGCCTTCCGGAAAATACGATGTCAGCGTGGTTTATATCGGCTATCAAAAATTCACCTACCGGGACGTGGAGGTATTGACCGACCTGACCACCAAGCTGAATTTTGAAATTAAGCCGGAAGTGTACGAAGGTGAAGAGATCGTTGTCGTCGCGGAGAAGCAGGTAATTCGCAAAGACTTAACTTCGGTGGAAGCGCGCATACAGGCAGAGGATATTGAGCGCATGCCGGTGCAGGATCTTGGCGACCTGCTGAATATGCAGGCCGGCATTACCCGGGACGCAGGTGGCGGCATCCATATTCGCGGCGGCCGTTCATCCGAAGTTTCATATATGGTTAACGGCATTAGTATTACAGACGACTTTTCAAGAAGTCAGGCTCTGCAAATAGAGAATGAATCGATCCAGGAGTTACAGGTCATCAGCGGGACCTTCAATGCCGAGTACGGCAACGCCATGAGCGGCATTATCAATGTGGTTACAAAAACGGGAACAAATAAATTTACCGGTGATTTTGAAGTCTGGACCGGTGATTATGTCAGTAATCGTGATGGCATTTTCTGGAATATTGATGATAATAATCTAAATGATATTTATAATTTTCAGGGTAGTGTCAGCGGACCGATTTTTACCAATAAACTGACCTTCTTCGCCACGGCCAGACGCTGGTATACGGATGGCTGGATTTACGGGCCTAATGCCTACCGGCCCCAGGGCAGAACCGAAATCGTAAATGGCGATACGGTAAGCGCCCCTGGAGACAGCAGTGCCGTTGCCATGAATTTCCGCGATCGCTGGAGCGGCCAGGCCTCCCTTGAATGGCAAATCGCCACGCCCCTGAAATTCAGAATTGATGCGCTGGGTAGTTTTGAGGAGCGCAAAAATTATAATCACTTTTTCAGGTTAAACCCTAAGGGCTATCGCGGTGATGCGGAAACCGGCTTCAGTATCATTTCAAAATTAACCCATCAACTTGGCAAGGTGACTTTTCATGAAGTAACGGCAGCCTATAAATATAATGATTTGATTTCGAAACTTTACGATCGTTTCGATGATCCGCGTTATGTGCATCCCGACTCGCTGAATACCGGCGCCCAGCAATTTGCCAAGGCCGGCACCGATCTCGGGCGCTTCAAGCGTGATTCACAAAGCCGCATTCTCAAGTATGAATTAACCAGCCAGGTTACCCGACGGCATCAGTTTAAAACGGGTATCGAGTTTCAGTTTGACCGCGTCTTTTATAATGATATTGGCCTGGTACCGAAAGAGGACAGCACCGGTCAGCAGATAACGCCTTTCGAACCGCATATTGATGACATATCTACTTTCACCCACAACAGATACTCGCGCGAGCCATTTAAATTTGCGGCGTATGTTCAGGACAAAATCGAATATGAAAGTTTGATTATCAACGTCGGATTACGCTACGACTATTTTGACGCCAATGGTCAGGTCCCCAGAGATCCTGAAGATCCGAACATTTACAATCCTTTTAAAGGGGAAAATATTTATCGCGACACCAACGGCGACGGACAAATCAGTATTGATGAACGCAAGCCGGAGAACGAAATGACCGTTGCCGAGCGGGAAGCATTCTGGCACAAGGAAACCAGCGTAAAAACCCAGCTCAGCCCGAGGTTAGGCGTTGCCTATCCGATTACGGAGCGCGGCGTGATTCACTTCTCCTATGGTATTTTTCAGCAATTGCCGGAGTACAGCCGCCTTTACACCGGTGATCAGATTAAACTGGCCAAATCTACCGGCACTTATGGTCCGTACGGCAATCCTGATTTAAAGCCCCAGCGTACTACGATGTACGAGCTTGGTCTGCAACAGCAGTTTACCGACAACCTGGCAATCGATGTTACCGGGTATTACCGCGATATCCGCAACTGGATTTCGGTCAGCCCGCCAACGCAAACAACGCTGAGCGGTGTTTCTTACGTGAAATATAACAACCGCGACTTTGCCAATGTACGCGGTATTACTTTTGCGCTGGACAGAAGGTTTGCCAATAATTTTGCTTTCAAAATCGACTATACGTTTCAGATTGCCGAAGGCACCAATTCAAACCCGGAAGAAGAATTTTTCGCCCAGCAGGGCGGTGCGGAACCGACCAAGGCCCTGACACCGCTGGACTGGGATCAGCGTCACGCCCTAAACGCTAACCTGTTTGTTGGCGCACAAACCTGGGGCGCCAGCGTGATTACCCGTTTCAACTCCGGACAGCCCTACACGCCGGTATCGGTTACGGCGACACGTACGGGGCAAAGTATCCTCGCCGGAACGCCGGATAACAGCAGAACTAAACCGAACCGGTTTACCGTGGACTTTAATGCCTATAAAAATTTCTCATTCAACAGATTTGAATTTCAGTTGTTTCTGAAGATATTTAATATGTTCGACGCCGACAATCCGACCGGGGTGTTCGGGGATACCGGCCGGCCCGATTACTCACTGTTCCAGTTAACCCAGGCCGAACAGGCCGATGACACCTGGTTTGTGCATCCGGAGTTCTATTCGGAACCACGGCGCATTCAGATCGGAACAAGAATTAGTTTTAAATAAAATCATTGTGAGATAATATGAAGCTAAATAATAAGACGAGAATAAGCATGAAGCACCTCATTAAATTTTGTATTGTTGGTTTAGTGCTGTTTTCAGTAAACATTGCCATCGCGCAACCCGTTGAAGACCATGTGCCGTCAGAACTACGCGCCGATGAAAATTTCAGGCGCAGTTCCAATCTTGACGGCAACAATGTCCGGGTGACCATTCATAATTTTGGCGTCAATGGCGTTGAAGGCAGCGATCCGGGCCAGTGGGCTTTTGAGTGGCCAAAAAATACGGACCGTATCCATATCGTATTTGTGTCCATCTGGCTGGGCGGCGAGGTCATCGATGAAAACAACGAAAAAATCAACGTTGTCGAAGTATCTATTGGGCGAACCTCCCCCGCTGGCGAACCCTGGAACCTGCAGCCGGTGCCCGGTTTTCTCAACCCCGATCATCCTAAAAAAGAAATGGCCCGCAGCGATGATCCCACCTCCTGGCCGCGCGCCATCGATGGCGGCTGGGCTGATAAGCAGGATGATGCCAATGATCCGGGCTGGATCGGATCGTGGAACGGTTATTTTGGAAAGAGCGTTACAAATGCTGATGTGGAGCTGTACTACCGCTGCTCAGATGATAAATATGACCGCTACAACTATTTCCCGGATTCCACAGACCTGACCCGCGGCGGCCTGGGATTGATGATGGATCAGCGCTCCTTTGCCTGGACACAGATTCTGATCAATGATGTGGTCTTTTTTATCGATGATATCAAGAATGATGGTACAAAACGCGTCCCGCGGACGGTGTTTACCATCTGGATTGCCGACCTGGTCGGCGGCGATTCAAACGATGATGAGCCTTTCGTCGATCTGCAAACGGACATCGCCTTTCTAACCGACAGAGACCGCGTCGGAACCGAACCGTGGGGCACCGATCCGGTGGGTCTTGGCGCGGTTAAATATATCGAGACGCCCGGCAATCAGGTAGACGGCATCGATAATGACGGAGATGCGGACCAGCATCCGGAACTGCTGGCAGCCATCGACGGGGACGCCGAAGAACTTGTGCCGCACTTTACGGAAGATGACTTTACACCGCGTTCACTTAAGCCAGGTGATAAACTGGTGCTTATCGATTCGCTTACATTCGAAAGACGTATCGTAGAATATCCCTCGGGCGGAGGGGTGGTTAAAACGCTGGGCAGGATTGTAGAGTTGCCGGCCGGGGGCATAACGCTAACCGAAGACACGTTGTTTAATACCATTGATGATGATCTTGACGGATTGATCGACGAGCGCTACACGCTGCATTTCGAACGCTTTGACGATATTACACAGACCCTTAAACCGGTGCGCTATATTAACTACCTGTATTTTAATGTTGGCGATACGATTAAGCGGGGTTTTGTGGTTGCCGGTAAAAAGGCTGAGCAGAATTATGCTAATGTGGCCCCGATGATCGACGAATCGCGCGACGACGGCTTTGATAATGATAACGACTGGAATCCCCTGCAGGATGATGTCGGGCTTGATGGCGCTGAATTTACCGGTGATAAAGGCGAGGGAGACGGTCTGCCAACCTCCGGCGCCGGCACCGATCGCCCCGGCGAACCGAATATTGATAAAACGGACGTTAGCGAAACCGACCTGATCGGTATCACCGGAGCGGTGCAGTATCCGGCGTTCAGCATCAATTTTCAAACGGCAAAAGACGCCTCGGTCTGGAACCGCTATATGTTGCCCGGTAAATTCCAATTGCCGCGTCGCACCGGAGAATTCGACTTAAACGTCTCCTCGGGCTATTTCCCGATCGATCCCGGTGAAAGACAACGCATGGCTGTTGCTGTGGCGATGGCCGGCGGCGGTATCAGCAAGTCTGCTGATATACAGAGCGCTATCAGAAAACAGAATCAGGCGCAGATTGCTTATGAGTCCGATTACCGTTTTGCCCAGGCGCCGCAGCAGGTCACCGTTACGGCGGTACCGGGAAATCAAAAAGTTACGCTTTATTGGGATGATGCCGCGGAAAAATCCGTCGACCAGTTTATCAAACGTCTCGATATTCCCAATGCGGACGAATTGGCCAGAGATTTTGAGGGCTACCGGATTTATCGTTCTACCGATGCCGCCATGCTCGATCCGCTGGTAATCACCGACGGCCAGGGTATACCGAGCTTCAGACAGCCCATCGCCCAATTTGACCTGGATGATGGTATCAGCGGGTACCACCCGGTTGATTTTAACGGTATCAAATACGACTTAGGCGATGATACCGGTTTGCAGCACAGCTTTATTGACTCAGGCGCCCATTTGGTCAATGGCCAGCGTTATTTTTATGCGGTAACCGCTTATGACTACGGTTATGCAGATGGCGATATTTCGCCCACCGAAACCCCGATTCGGATTGATGTGGACGCCCAGGGCAATATTTCTGCCGGAACTAACATAGCGGTTGTTCGTCCCCGCGCCCCGGTTGCCGGTTATCTGCCGCCGGAAGTGGCTTCATTCGAACATGCACAGGGTACTTCATCCGGTGAAATCGAATTTGAAATTATCGATCCCCGCTGGATAAAGGACGGGCACACTTACGAAATCACTTTTGAAGACACCCTGATTCCCGGCAAAACGTTTGACCAGCTATCGACAAAGAATTTCACATTAACCAATATCACCGAAGGCGAAGTAAAGATTGACAAAAGCACCAAATTTAGCGAAGAAAATGAAACGGAAATCGTTGACGGGTTTAAATTAATCTTTTACAACGAAGACCGCGTTGAGGTAAACAAAAAACGTTCGGGCTGGAAAGCTGGAAATGTTTTTGATTTTCAGTTTAGTCCCGTTGTTTTTCTCGATGTACTTGGAGAATGGCGGCCAAATGACTATCAGGTTGTTTTCGGCGATGTGGGTATCGGGACTTCGAAGGATACTTCAATTTCTTTTCTCACATTACCGGAGAAGGATGTCAACTTTAAAATTTTAAATTTATCAAAAGGCGGGACACCCGTAGAATTTGTATTGGGTGAAGGTCATGGTGATGATGGAATGTTTACAATTAACCCTGATGATGCCAATGAAACGGATATAATATTTTTCCTGGAAGAGGATGAAGACGGCGGACTTAAATATACCTGGCAGCTTACTTTGAACACTTTGCCTAAGGGCGCCCGTAATCCGCAGGCCGGCGATACCCTGGATCTCTACGTCAAAAAACCGTTCCTGAGCACTGATGTATATCAATTTACCATGGCCACTGAAAAAGAGGACAAACAACTGGCCAAAGACCAGCTCGATATGATCCGCGTCGTGCCCAATCCTTACATTGCCGCAGAGACCTGGGAACCGCGCAATCCCTTCTCCAGCGGACGCGGACCGCGCGAACTTCATTTTATCAATCTGCCGGCAAAGTGCACCATTCGGATATTCAACGTTGCCGGTGAATTGGTGGATAAAATCGAACATGACAGCTTCGCCTCGAACAATGCGGAAATTGACGGATTGGAGCGTTTAACCGATGGTTTCGACAGTGGCGCAAACAATGGCATGGCAGTGTGGGATATGCTCAGCAGTGATAATCTGGAGATATCATACGGCGTCTATATCTACCACATCGACGCCCCGGGAATCGGAGAAAAAACGGGCACGTTTGCCATAATCAAATAAATGTGGCAGGAAAATAAATAAAAAATGTAAGATAAATAAAGTTGGGTAACATGAAGAGAGCTAAACTTTTTCAAAATCGGAGTGCACTTGTTCTGATGCTGGCCGTAGCCGTTGTGTTTTTGACAAGTGTTGCGGGCCAGGCCCAGGAAGTTAAAAAAGTTGGTACTTCAGCGGCAGCCTTCCTTAAAATTCCCGTAGGCGCCAAAGGCACGGCGATGGGCGGCGCATTTGTCGCAACGGCCGATGATCCCAGCGCCATGTACTGGAATCCCGGCGGCCTGCCACGCGTTCAGAGCTATGCGCTGATGGTTGATCATTCTCCCTGGTTACCGGGATTATCACTTAACTTCATATCGGCGCTCATTCCCATACAAGGCTTTGGTACGGTTGGCGTTAGCGTCACTTCACTCTCAACGGAAGAGATGGATATTACCACGCCTTCCAATCCGATGGGAACCGGAGAAAAGTTTGATGCAGCTTCAATGGTCGTCAGTTTCGCTTACGGAAGGGCGCTGACCGAGCGCTTTACCATCGGCGGCAGTTTTAAATATGTCAGCGAACGGATTCTGAATTCATCGGCAACCGGGATAGCTTTTGACATCGGTACGGTATACGATACCCCGCTGCGCGGATTGCGGCTGGGATTCAGCGTATCCAATTTCGGCTCGAAAATGCGCATGCAGGGTGAAGATCTGAATCTGCGCGTGGATGTGGCTCCCGATCAGAAAGGCAATAACCAGAGCGTTGTCGGGCAGTTTAAAACCGACGAATTCGACCTGCCGCTGATCATGCGTCTGGGACTTTCCTATGATGCCTTCGTCACAGAAAATTACCGCTTAACCATGGGTGTGGATGGCATTAACCCGAATGATAACGCCCAGAGTATTAATGTCGGTGCGGAAGTAGCCTTATATAAAGAGATGTTCATTTTACGCGGCGGATTCAACGAGCTTTTCCTTGAAAACCGGGAAAAAGGTCTGACGCTCGGCGCCGAATTCAGCACCCAAAAATTAATCAATGGTAAAGGTGTGAAAATTGGTTATGCTTTCCAAAACTTTGAACATCTGAATAATGTAAACAGGTTTTCATTTATTGTTATGTTTTAAAATTAAAAGAAAGGCAGGTGATAGGTAAACGCATTGTCTCTAATTGTTTCCAATTAATCATTAACTCATAATGGAGGTATTTAATGAAAAGATTTATTACGATCATGGGCATCCTGCTCCTGGCGGTTGGTTTCACCTTCGCGGATATTTACTTCGAAGGCGCTACCGACGGTACGCTGGATCAGGAATGGGATTTCAATGTGCCTAATAATGACGGCCGCGTATTCGTGGCCGACTCTACCGGCAGCGCCTGGGGCAGTCATGTTATCATTTTTGAGGATACCAGCTACACCGGTTTAACACATCTCAAAAATGTAATGACGGAAAACCTGACGATTGAAGCAGATATCTGGATTAACGATACACCGGGTGCAAACCTGGTTTATCAGGGTCTGGCCATTAAAATGGCCCACGATGAAACCCAGTACTACCGCTTTGTATACAGAAGTGCAAGCAGTAACAATGGTCAGCTCCGCCTTCAGGGATATGATGGTGCGAGTTGGCATATTAGTCAATCTTGGAACCCGGGGACTGATTTTGATACACTGAGAACAGGCTGGCACAACTTTAAAATCCACCTGCAGGATAATCAGTTCTGGGCTTATATCGACGGCAAACTGCTGCCGGGCGGCCCGTTTACTGATGACAGTCCCTTCCTGACCGAAGGATATCCGGGTATTTATAATTTCGTTTACAGTGAAAATGATCCGACACAGGTTATTTTTGATAACTTTGAAGTAAGGACGCCGGGCCTGATTGATGTAACGCTGGTAGCTAATACGGCTACATTGCCGGATACCTTAAGCGAAGATGGTTTCGTGGAAGTACGCGGCGCATTAAACGAAAACTGGGCAACGGGACCTGTTTTACCCGGCGGTAAAATCATAGCCTGGGATACCAGCTCTGATCTGGATATGGTGAACGCAGGCGGCGATTACTGGAAAGTAACTTTCCAGATGGTTCCCCATGACACGTTAAAATATAAATTCTGGACCGGTCATAACTCCGAAACCGGCACCCATCCCAATGGCGGCTGGGAAGGTACGTTTGATAACGGCTATGTCGATACGCGCCTTTTTATCGCAGGCACAAACGACACCGTCGTACCGGTACAGTTCTACAATCCTGACTTTGGTACCGGCGCTGTAGATCAGTATTTTAAACCTTACGAACCAAAGGCAGACTCGCTGGCAGTCTGGTTCCGCGTAAACATGGGCGGCGAAATGGAATCCGAAAGATTCGATCCGACCCAGCACGGTCCGATTGGTGTGCGTGGTGCGCCCGAAACTTCCGGCGGTACTATCGACTGGGGTAGCACAAGAGTTATACTGAACTGGGAAGAAAACAGCGTTTATGACGGTTCTTTCTGGTCGGGCGTTGCTTATTTTGACAAAGATTCTGTAACCGCAGGCACTGAACAGGCCTATAAATTCTTTGCCGAAAACACGCCTGATTTTAGCTGGGAAGACGGCGACAACCATTTCTTGAGTTATCCGGTGGGTCTGCAGGATACAACGATTTTCTGGAGATGGTTCAACAATAAAAAGGTTACCGGCGTAAAACCGGTTGAGAGTATCATCACCTGGCGCGTCAGCACCGAGGCTCTGGAAGCCGTTGGTTTATTCGATCGCGGCGTCGGCGATGAGATCGAAATTCGCGGTCCGCGCGGATGGGGCGGCGACGAGGCTGTTCAATTGAATTATAATCCGCTGCTCCAGGAATGGACAACGGCAGCCGAATCTTTCAACCTGCCCCCGGGAACGGAAATTTTCTACAAATATTTTGTTAACTGGGATTCATCCCGGGCCGACGAAACCAGTGACAATTACATTCCGATCTTAGACCTCGGCAGCGGCTGGGAAGAACCGGCAATCACCGGTGGCGGCAACAGAACGCATGTCTACCAGGATGCCGCAACCCAGACTGTCCAGGGTGATTTTGGTTTCGACCGCCAGTTCTTTAACAGCATACCGGCAAACGGCGTTTTCGATCATAACATTGATGTAACCTGGAATGTGGATATGACCAACGCTACGATAGCCGATTCAAATGACACCGGCGATCTGTTCCGCCCCGGAACCGATACGGTATTCGTGCGCTGGGACGGTGAGCTGCTTGGTATCACCCAGGGCTTCAATATGGGCGGCGATCATGCAAGTGATTTCCTCATCCTCGAAGATCCCGACGGCGACATGATCTACTCCGGTACGTTTACCATCGAAGTAAGCGATAAATTCCCGAACGGCTGGTATCAGCTTGGATACCTGATTGCTTATAGTACGACTGAAAATGGCATTTATGTTGTCAATGGCGGCGGTTTCGATTTCGGACGCCGTTATATGCAATATATACATCCCTCAAGCCTGGAAGAAGGCAGTCCCTGGCCAACAACCATCTGGCCAACGGAGTATGACCTGCCTACGGTGCGCTGGAAAGCAGAGGATCTGTTTGTTGAATTTCCGCCGCCTGATCTGACGGTTGTCGGAATAGAAGAAGAAACAAATAATGTTCCATTTGCCTATAATCTGGAACAGAATTATCCGAATCCGTTCAACCCGACCACGACCATCAACTACACCCTGCCGGAAGGCCAGGATGTTGCAATTAAGGTTTACAATATTAACGGCCAGCTCGTTAAGACCTTAATCAACACCTTCCAGCCCCAGGGTAATCATTTCGTAAGATGGAATGGCCAGAATGAATTCGGCAATCAGGTAGCTTCAGGCGTCTATTTCGTCGAAATGATAGCAAAAGATTATGTTAAAGTAAGAAAGATGACGCTCTTACGTTAGGATATGCACTACAGGGATAGTAGTAAATAAAGGGTATAAGCATAATGCTTATGCCCTTTTTATTAATTTTATTTACTTTTAGAATGATTCATGGCAGCGAATAAAAAACGTAAAATCACATTCACATTTATAACTCTGTTAATCCCGGTCCTGTTTTTTGTTATACTGGAAGCGCTTCTTCAATTGTTCAATTACGGCGGTAATCTGAACTTATTTGTTACGGCCCACGGGGAATATGATGCATACTACAAATGCAATCCTGTGGTTACCAAACGCTATTTTTTTAATCAAAAAACCATCCCCGATCCGTCCAATGATTTGTTCCGCAAAGAAAAACCTGACAACGGGTACCGCATTTTTGTGATGGGCGGCTCGACAACGGCCGGTTACCCCTACGGCGAAAATTTAATGTTCTCGCGCATACTGCATAAAAGGTTAGCCTATACCTTTCCCGACCGGGAAATTGAAGTTGTAAATACTGCCACTACGGCTATAAACACATATACACTTCTTGATTTCATCGACGAAATTCTGGAGCAGGAACCGGATCTGATTTTGATCTACAGCGGGCATAATGAATTTTATGGCGCTCTTGGCGTCGCTTCCGCCGAATCACTGGGACGCATTCCGGGTGTGGTGAAAACCATGCTCGAACTGCAAAAATTTAAAACCGTTCTGCTGCTGCGCAGTACGATGGTAAAAATCGCCAGTCTTTTCAAAGATGAAGCGGGGCAGGATCCCACGGCTACGCTGATGGAACGACTGGTTGAAGAGCAAACAATACTCTATGGCAGTGATCTGTATGAGGCCGGAAAAGCGCAGTTCCGGCAAAACCTGGATGCCATCCAGAAAAAAATTAAAAAGGCCGGCGTGCAGGTTATGGTTAGCGAACTGGTCAGCAATGTGCGTGATCATGCCCCTTTTGTGTCGAAAAAAACCGGAGATTATCCCCCGGCATATAATGTTTTTAATCAGGCCCGTGTCTATGAAATGCAGAAGAATTATGACGAGGCGCGTGAAAAATATTACCGGGCCAAAGATCTGGATGCCCTGCGATTTCGTGCAGCGGAAGATTTTAACCGTATCATATATGAAGTTGCCGAAAAAAACAATGCCATTGTCGTTCCGATGAAGGCGTTCTTTGAGGAGGTTGCGATTAACGGATTGATCGGTAATAACCTGATGGTGGAGCACCTGCACCCCAACATCGAAGGCTATTATCAGATGGGGCGCGCCTTTTACGAAACCATGCGCCGGCACAAATTAATATCCGAAACCTGGCAACCCGGACAAAATCCCGAAACATCTTCACCGGCCAGTTTTATTGATTATTCCGCGCTGGACAGCGTTTATGGTGCTCTGCGCATAAAAATTTTAAAGGGCGGCTGGCCGTTTAAACCGCGAACCGCGCCGAACCGCGCCCTACTCGATTTTAAGCCCAAAACCAAACCGGAACAACTGGCGGTTAAAATCTGGAAAGATAAATCCTACGATCTCGAACACGGTCATGTCGATCTGGCGGCCTATTATGAAAATCAAAAACGATATGACCTGGCTTTTAAGGAATATGCCGCTTTAATGCAGCTCACGCCCTACAACGTATCACCTTATTTAAAAGCGGCAAATACATTATTTAAAATGAGTAAGTATGAACTTGCCCTGCCCATCCTGCGGCAATCACTGAAATACGAGGATACGGGATTTGCCCACAAATGGATCGGGCAGATTCAACTACAAAAAAGAAATATCGAAACCGCGGTATCCCATCTTGAAAAAGCAGTTCAGTCGGCAGAAGAGGATCCGCAGTTATTATATAACCTGAGCGGGGCCTACGCATTAAGCGGACAGAAGGATAAAGCCCGCCAAACTTTAAATACCCTGGAAAACCTGACACCGGATTTTCCGGGTTTGGATTTGCTAAAGAAACAAATTAACAGTATGCAATAAAATAAAAACCTGGAGTTGCGATGACCATCCTGGATTATGCTATTGTCATTGTTTACCTTTCCGGAATAATTTTAGTCGGTCTGTATTTCGAGCGAAAAGCGTCCGGTAATATTGATTCCTATTTTTTGGGGAAACGCGGACTGCCCTGGTGGGCGCTGGGCGCCTCGGGTATGTCTTCCAATCTTGATGTAAGCGGAACGATGATCAACACTGCCTTCATATTCGCCCTGGGGGCCAGTGGATTCTTTATTGAAATCCGCGGCGGTGTAACCTTAATCATGGCCTTTCTCATGATATTTCAGGGAAAATGGAACAGGCGCGCTCTGGTCATGACGCTGGCGGAGTGGATGCATTTTCGTTTTGGAAAAGACCGCCAGGGTGATGCGGCCCGTCTGATCGCCGCTTTCTCAATTATTATCGTGACCATCGCCATGATTACATACTTTGCCATCGGATCGGGAAAATTTGTCGGTGAATTCCTGGGCATCGACGATGTTGGCCTGGTAACCGATGAACTGGAACAGGATGAAATCAGTGATATTGACGAACAACTTGTCCGGCTGAGCGCCGTAACCGGTTTAAGCGAGCGTTTGATTGAATCAGGGGATTTGGAACGCCTCGGCAGGAGGCTGACCGTAACCCGTAACGAAATTAACCAGGCCTGGATACATCTGAAGGCAAATGCCGGCGATGTTACGGCGCTATCCGGCTTTACCACCAATCTGACAAAAAATATGACGGTGATCGATTTTATTGAAAAGAAATTGGACCAGGTTTCCGTCGAAAACGAAGCTTTTATAAAGACTGAGCTCGAACAGGTTAAAGCCGCGGTGGGGAATGCCGGCAGTATATTCAATGATAGCGTATCCTATTATATGCTGTCCTCACAGTTTCTTGCTGCCCTGTTGATGATTTTTCTGGCAATGATTTACACCGTGGCTTCCGGGTTATACGGGGTAGTCTGGACGGATGTTTTTCAGGGGCTGCTAATTTTCGGGACAATTATATTCATTTGCGGGCTGGCCTTTTTCAATTTTAATCTGCCCGATATTTTTCATGTCTCCGTTCCCCTGCGCGACGGCGGATTTATGCCGGTTCAAACCACAAAGGATGCCTGGACCAGTATGATCCCCCAGTGGTCGCTGGATTTACCGGCGGAATCGACCTATTCGATTTACAACCTTTTCGGCATTGCCATCTTGTTTTATTTAATCAAAGTCACTATCGAAGGCAGCGGTGGTACAAGTCAGTATATGATTCAGCGTTTCTTTGCTTCGCGCAGCGACCGGGAATCCGGTTTGCTTTCGCTGTTCTGGACTTTTCTTTTGGCCTTTCGCTGGCCCTTCATTGCCGCCATTGCCATTATGGGCATCGTTTTGGGCACTCAGCATACGGTGATCCAGGATCCGGAGACCGTTCTGCCGGTGGTTATCAATCAGCTTGTGCCGATTGGCGTAAAAGGTTTGCTGATTGCCGGACTGATGGCCGCGGCCATGTCTACTTTCGATTCGACCGTTAATGCCGGGGCCGCCTACTGGGTAAAGGATATTTATCAGACTTACATCAATCCAAAGGCATCTGAAAAGCAGTTGATGCGTCACAGCCGCTGGTCGTCGGTTATTATTGTTGTGCTTGGTTTACTGTTTACGCTGGCTATCCGGAATATCAATGAAATCTGGGGCTGGATAACATCCAGTCTGGGAGCGGGATTATTAATCCCGACCCTGGCCCGCTGGTACTGGTGGCGGATGAATGGTTACGGTTTTGCCTTCGGCACTATCGCCGGTATGGTTGCCGCGGTACTTCAGCGCATGTTTTTGCCGGATATTCCGGAATACGGCGCGTTTATTATCACCACGGTTTCATCGCTGGTGGGCATGATTGCCGGCACCTATTCGGCAAAGCCGACCGATGAAGCGGTGCTGTTTGAATTTTACAAACAAACCAGGCCCTTCGGCTTCTGGGGGCCGGTGAAAAAGAAGCTATCCGCGGAAGTAAAATCAAACATTGATAAAGAAAATCGCCGGGATATCATTTCTACATTTTTTGCAGTTCCGTGGCAACTGGTGCTCTTTTTATGCGGTATGGCGGTTATTTTTAAGAGCTGGGATCAGTTCTTCTGGTTGTTGATTATTTTGATCGCCCTGTCGCTCGGACTGTACTTTAAATGGTTCCGCCACTTATCCACGGAAGTGAAGGTGGATTAGGTGAAATTTCGACACTTATCCACAATCAGGACAATTTTATGTATAAATTGCTAACAGGTTTCTAACATTGCGAACAAAAACCGTACTTTTGTCCATATTTGTGTTAAGCCTAATATTTTCAACGTCTTGCCGCGATAACGACGATAAGATAGTCGTTTGGACATCGATGCGTCCGGTTGAGCGGAGCCTCTTGGCGTCGCATTTGGATCGGTTTTCCACAAGTTATCCACAGTACGACTTTGCGCAACTTTTTTACGCGCCGGAAGAGGCCCGTACCAACTTTATTATCAGTGCTTTAGCGGGAAAAGGTCCGGCGCTGATACATGGGGCGAACGATAACATCGGGCCTTTTGTCGAGCTCGATGTCATTCAGCCAATGGAAGATTATTTTACCGCTGAATTCAGAGCAGAGTTTCTTAAAGAACCGCTGCAGGCCAATTCCTGGTTCCGTGGTCACCTCTATCAAATCGCCGACCGGATCGGTAATCATTTGTGCCTGGTTTATAACAAAGATATTATTCCAGGCCCGCCGGAAACCATATCCGAACTGATAGAAATGGGTGAAACCTATACCAAAGATCTGGATAATGATGGCAAGTCAGATCGCTACACACTGGCCTGGAATTATACGGAGCCCTTTTTCGCCATTCCTTTTATTGCCGGTTACGGCGGCTGGATTATGGATGAAAATTACAATCCGACGCTGAATTCGGAAGCGACGGTCAAAGCCGCGCAATTGATTTATGATCTGGCGAATAAGCATCGCATCATTCCCAAAGAATCGGATTATGAGATTGCCAACGCCCTGTTTAAAGACGGTCTTTCAGCGATGATTATCAACGGGCCGTGGTCCTGGGGTACCTATCTTAAAAACGGAATTAATATCGGTTTGGCCCGTATTCCAAAAGTAGATGAAACCGGTTTATGGCCGGCGCCTCTGGTTTCGCCGATGGGTTATTCGATAAATAATAATTTAAAGGGTGAAAAATTAGAGGTCGTTATCGAGCTGATAATATATTTGACAAGCAAAGAAGTGCAGCTTGATTTCACCCGTCTCAGCCGCTCGATACCCTCGAGGACGGAGGCCTATCAGGATTCTCTGGTCACCGGAAATGAACTGATGAAAAGTGCGATCGATCAGCTGATGGTCGGCAAACCGATGCCGGTGGTTACCGAGATGCGCTGGATTTTTGACGCCATGCGCCCGGCCTATCAGGGCATCTTTACCGGCCGGGTAAGTCCTAAAGAAGCTGCCCGGGATATGCAGCAGCTTGCAGAGAAGCTGATCCGGGAAAACAGGGAATAGAAATGATGCATTGGTTTATCAATATGGTAAAACAGGATTAGCCGTCAATGGATAATTATGCAAAAAGCAATCGTCTGGTTTACATGTATGTAATGCCGGCAGTGATTGTCATGGGGCTGGTTGTACTGTATCCTTTTCTTTATAATGTGGTAGTTTCATTTTCCAACATGAATCTGACCCATTTCAAAGACTGGCATGTTACAGGACCGGATAATTATCTCGCGGTTATTGCGGACAAAATGTTCTGGTACTTCCTGTTTAAAACGGTTCTGTGGACGCTTTTGAATCTGGTGTTTCATGTGGGACTGGGTGTATTCCTGGCTTTAATCATCAATGAAGATATCAGGGGGCGCACCTTTTTCCGCACCATGCTCATTTTACCCTGGGCCGTGCCCCAGTATATTACCGCCCTGACCTGGCGCGGGATGTTCAACAGTGAATACGGTTCGGTTAATTTACTGCTTAATCAAATCTTTGGTCTGGAATTTTCCTGGTTATCGACGGAATGGGGCGCCTTTGCCGCCTGCCTGATCACAAACATCTGGCTTGGATTTCCCTTCATGATGATAATCGCCCTTGGCGGACTGCAGAGCATCCCCGAAAGCCTTTACGAGGCCGCGGAGATCGACGGCGCCTCCCGTTGGAAGCAATTCAGGAATATAACGGTCCCCCTGCTTAAACCGGTGATGGTGCCGGCAATTACGCTCGGAGTGATCTGGACTTTTAATAATTTTAACGTGGTTTGGCTGGTCAGCAACGGCGGAGAGCCGTCGGATACCACGCATATTTTGGTGTCGTGGGTTTATAAAGCAGGATTTACCTATTTCCGGATGGGATACGCCGCGGCCTTTTCGATGATAATCTTCGCTATTTTACTGATATTCAGTTGGCGTTTTATAAACCGTACCAAGGCTACGGAAAATGTTTATTGAGAAAAGATTAATGCAATAGTCCGGCCGAATGTAATAGCCGGAATAAAATTCATGATGGATCAATAAATGTCAAATCAGGCAAGAAAATTAACGAAAATTGAAAAAGTAATTGCGTACATTATTTTGTTCGTTTTTTCGGCATTCGCCATTTATCCGGTGCTGGTTGTCTTTTCCATATCGATCAGGCCGGGCGACCGTTTGCTGAGTAAATCGCTGGCTATTATTCCGGAAAATTTTACTTTTGAAGCTTACGCCAGTTTATTTCTGGATCAGCCCTTTTTGCGTTGGATGGCTAACAGTCTGATTGTTTCGATTTGCGTAACGATTTTTGCTGTTTCGCTGGCAGCGACTGCCGGCTATGCTTTTTCACGCTACAAGTTCAAAATGCGCAACTCGGCGATGATCGGACTGATTACAACCCAAATGTTTCCGGTAACCATGCTTCTGCTGCCGCTGTTTATAATGTTGATCAAAATCGGCGCGTACGATAGTTATATCGGACTGATTATCGCTTATTCGGCCACGGCCCTGCCCTTCACGGTCTGGCAGATGAAGGGCTATTACGATACTATTCCCTTCAGTCTGGAGGAGGCGGCCACCATCGATGGCGCCGGACAGTTTAAAACATTTTACACGATCATTTTGCCGCTGGCGCTGCCGGCACTGGCGATTACATCACTTTTTTCTTTTATGACCGCCTGGTCCGAATATCTCGTTGCAGCGGTATTAATTCAGGATCAGGATTTGTTTACCCTGCCTATCGGATTAAAACTATTTTCATCGAACATGGAGGTAGCCTGGGGGCTGTACTCGGCCGGCGCAATCGTCGTCAGCATTCCGGTGGTGGTTTTGTTTCTCAGCCTGAGCCGCTGGCTGGTTTCGGGTCTCACGCTGGGCAGTGTAAAGGGCTGATGCCGGGAGTGGATTCAATGCAAAATGCAATAATGAAATTATTAGTCCCGGTACTCATCGTGCTTTTCTTTTTGGGATGCGGCCGCGAGGAAAAGTTTTCGGATGTGATAAAACAAGCTCTCGATGTCCCCGCGGAAAAAAGACAGGCCCTGTTTGATAATTATTTTAAAAAACATGAACAGGTCCCGGTAATCGAAGATAGTACGGTTTATTTTGTTTATCTGTCCGAAGATACCACAGCCTCTGTTTATCTGACCGGCGATATGAGCGCCTGGAAACCGGATAGTATCCGCATGAAGCGGATCAAAGGCACAAACTGGTATATTGAGATCATGAATTTTCCTGAAAACGCCCGCGTGGAATATAAGTTTGTCACAAAAAATCAATGGATAACCGACCCATTAAACAAATACAGAGACAGGGGCGGCCTCGGAATCAATTCCGTTCTTTTAATGCCGGGATATGCATTTCCCACGGAAATCCTGAAACGCAAAGGGATTCAGTACGGAAAAATTGATACCCTCGAAATATATTCCACAGTTAATAAAAAAACACGAACGGTTTACTTCTACAGGAATGCGGACGCCGGTGCCGATGCCCCGTTACTGCTGTTCCATGATGGCGGAGACTATCTGCAGTATGGATCGGCGCAGAATATTCTTGATAATCTGGCGGTTGACGGAGACATCCCGCCGCTACAGGCTGTTTTTATTAATCCGCTTAACCGCATGCGGGAGTACATGATGAACGACGCCTACCTGAATGAGGTTTTTGAAGAAATCCTGCTACAAATCCGGGAAAAATATGCCTTGAAAAAGGACCTCCCTACAGGGATGATCGGGGCATCGCTGGGCGGATTGATATCGATGTATGCCTTGAAACATTCTCCGGACAAATTATCGTTCATGATTTCGCAATCGGGCGCCTTCTGGGTCGATGACGGAAAAATTATGGACATCATAGCGGCATTGCCGGCCATTTCGGCAACGGTTACCTTATCCTGCGGCGCCTTCGAGGGATTGGTGGAATCAAATAAAGCAATGGTTCATATTTTGGATGAAAAAAATGTAAAATATAAATATGAGGTTTATGCCGAGGGGCATAACTGGGGCCACTGGCGGCGTAGTCTCAAACCTTCTTTGATTTTTAGTCTCAACCAACTGGAGCACTAAATTGAATTTAGAGCAAATAACCGAAAAGATTAAAAAAATCGGCTTCACGGCCTATGAGGCCAAAGCCTATATTGCATTATTGCAGCATAATCCCGTAACCCGATACGAGCTCAGTAAAAATTCGGGCGTGCCCCGTTCGGCAATTTATGACATCATTCGTAAACTGGAGTCATACGGGGCTGTAAATGCCATGTATTCCAATCCGGAACGCTATGTGCCGCTGCCGCCGAAGCAACTGTTCGAAATGCTGGAGCGTCAGTTTAAGGAACGGCTGAACGAAGCCAAACAATCGCTCAGGGAATTCAATACACCCATCGAGCGCGGCCAGCTCTGGAATATTGTGGGTTATAAAAATCTTCTGCATAAAGCAAAGGAAATGATTGGCCGGGCAAAGGAGTCTATTTATATTTCAATCTGGAAAAGAGAAGAAACGTTGTTATATGAAGAACTGAATGAAGCCAAAAACCGTGGTGTGGAAATTATTGCCTTCTCATTCAATGATCTGGCTCTCGATGTTGAAAAAAGGTACACCTACAATTTTTCCGAAAAAGACCTGGAAAAAGTATGGGATCATAAAATTATTCTGGTTAGGGATCAGAGAGAACTGCTTATGGGCGAGGCCGATCACCGGCATTCCAAGAAATCGGCCTGGACAAGAAACACGGCCATCGTTGATATTGCCACCAATCATATCATTCTCGATATCACGCTTTTCGGGATCCGTAAAAATATTGATGTGAGCGAAACCGTAACGTCCATGCAAAAAGGTGGATTCGAGAATCTGAATAATCTGATACAGAATAATATTGCCAAAATTAGTTAGCGGCGTGATGTGTATAATTCATTTTTATACACGGAACTAACAGCGTTTTTTGTCCGTTACCTGAGTAACTCAAATGTGTTTTTTTAAAGAAGAGAAATTATATGGAAGAAACGCTCATCAGAAAATATGAAGAAATCGTTAATAAAACACCGGAATTTGCCGTTGAAAGGCGTTGTATCGCTCTAAGTAAATTTGACGGTGCTGAAATACCGGAATGGATTAAAGGACAGACCATTTACGAATTATACGTACGTTCATTTTCAAAGGAAGGCACCTTTAATGCGGTTACTGATCAGCTTGAGGATTTAAAGGAGCAGGGTTTTAATGTGATCTGGTTTATGCCGGTTTTCCCTGTCGGAAAATTGAATCGAAAAGGAAAATCGGGATGCCCCTATGCCGTGCGCGACTATTTCACCGTCAATCCGGAGTACGGCTCGGAAAGCGATTTCAAAAGACTCGTAAAAAAGGCTCATGCTCTGGATATGAAAATTATGATCGATATGGTGCTCAATCATGTGGCCTGCGACTACAATATGCTCAAAGAACTGCCCGGTCTTACAAAGAAAGATGAACAGGGCAACCCGGTGCGAAATGTTGAGGAATGGAGCGACGTGGTCGATCTCGATTACGCTCAGCGCGAAACCTGGGAACACGCCCTGGAAATTCTAAAATTCTGGATCATTGAGTATGATATCGACGGATATCGCTGTGATGTGGCCGGCATGATTCCGTTGATTTTCTGGGAATGGGCGTTTCCTGAACTGAAAAAACTTAAGCCCGATTTCTTTATGCTGGCGGAGTGGCAAAGCCAGTTTTTGCACAAGGAAGTTTTTCACAGTAGTTATGACTGGAATCTTTACGAAATCATGTTGCGGATCAATACCGGCGAGGAACCGGCTTCGATGCTTTTTGACTGGCAGCAGTTAAAAACGCTGGTCTATCCGAGAAACAGTCTGGTGATGCATTTTTTGGAAAATCATGATAAACCGCGGGCGGCTCAGGTTTTAGGACCGGATAAAACGATTCCGTTTCTGGTGTTTAATTATACCATGCCGGGCGCTCCGCTGGTATATAACGGACAGGAAAACGGCGCTCAAAAATATTTGACGCTATTTGATAAAGACGACATGAACCGGGAGCCGACCGATGAACAAATAAAAACATCCTACCGGCAATTAAATCAGTTAAGACAAAGCTATCCGGCCATGTGGAGCGACAGCTATCGGGTTATAGAAAACGACTTTCCGGACGATGTTGCCATTTTTGAAAAGGCAGGGCCGCCGCTGCTTCTGGTGCTGATTAACTTTAAAGAAACCGAGCGGGCAATCAATTTACCGGTTAAACTAACCGAACGTATTCAGGAAGGAACGGTCTTATTTAATTCTAAACCGGCATTGCAGTTTAACAAAAGCGGAATGACACTTTCCGCTCTGCAGGCGGCAATTGTAAAATTATAACAGACAGGGCAGGCTTATGTTTAAATATTTTTATATTTTTCTGGCGGGCGTTTTAACATTCGGTACGGTATCGGGTCAGGTGCTGACATCCGATCCGCCTTTTCCGACGCAAAACGATTCAATCATCATTTATTATGATGCAACCCTGGGTGACGGCGGTCTCCAGGGTTACAACGGCAAAGTCTATGCGCACACCGGTGTTACCGTGGACGGGCAGCGCTGGCGGAATGTGGTCGGTGAGTGGGGCAACGATAATACACAGCCTGAGTTAACGCGCATCGATACGGATTTGTACAAACTGGTAATCGGCGATCCGGCGGAATTTTACGGCGTTCCGGCCGGGCAAACCATTTCGGAGTTGTGTTTTGTTTTCCGCAGCGCCGGCAGCGACGGACCCACGGGCCGTGATGTTAACGGGGATGATCTGTTTTACAGTTTGTATGAAACCGGGGTAACAGCGATTATTCTGGAGCCGCAGGTGAATACCAATTACGGCCACCCCGACCGCGCCCCGGAATTCCTGGATGCCGGTGAATCGCTGGACGTCATTGCAACGGCCGCAGGGATCGGAACAGAAGTGGATTCCATAAAATTATTTGTCAATGAAACGCTGATCAATGCAACGATTAACGATACTTTGTTTTATTCCTGTTCGTCTGATTTATTCAATGAAGGAAAAAACAGCGTCTATTTAGAAGCCGTAGGTTCGCAGGGAGAAAACGATATTGAAACATTTACGGTCATTGTCGATCCGCAGCCGATAGCGGCCGCCAAACCGGCAGGTATAATCGAAGGCGTAACACAGGAAGGCTTTACCAGCGCCACATTCTGTTTATTTGCACCGTATAAAGAATTTGTATATCTGATTGGTGATTTTAATAACTGGAAGGTAGACGACGCCTATTTAATGAAGCGCGATTCTGTTGACGCGGATTCCGCTTACTACTGGATAACGCTGGATAATCTGAGTCCCGGTAACGAATACGCTTACCAGTACCTGGCCGATGGCGAAGCGCGCATTGCCGATCCCTATACGGAAAAAGTACTTGATCCCTGGAGTGATCCCTATATTCCATCAGACACCTATCCCTACCTGAAAGCCTATCCTGATGGTAAAACTGACTTTCGCGTGTCCGCTTTCACGCTGGGAGAAAATGAATATAACTGGCAGGTAACCAACTTTCAGCGGTCTGAGGCTGCGGACCTGGTTGTTTATGAGTTACTGGTGCGCGATTTTATCAAAAAACATGATTATGAAACACTAACCGATACGCTCGATTATCTGCAGAATTTGGGGATAACCGCTATTGAGCTGATGCCGGTCAACGAATTTGAAGGCAATGAGAGCTGGGGATACAATCCCAATTTTTATTTTGCGCCGGATAAATATTACGGTCCGAAAAATGATCTCAAAGCATTCATCGATGCCTGTCACGAACGCGGACTGGCCGTTATTATCGACATGGTGCTCAATCATTCATACGCATCATCCCCGCTGGTGCGGCTCTATAATCTTGGCGATTACGGCAAACCAACCGCCGAAAATCCCTGGTACAATACGGACTCACCAAATCCCGTATATGCCTGGGGTTACGATTTCGATCATGAAAGTCCGGCCACGAAAAAATTTGTCGACCGGGTAAACCGCTTCTGGTTAACAGAATATAAAGTCGATGGATTTCGATTTGATTTTACAAAAGGCTTTACCAACAAAACCGGCGACGGCTGGGCTAAAGATCAGTCGCGCATTAATATTCTCAAACGGATAGCCAACAGAATATGGGAAGTTTCTCCCGGCGCCTATGTGATACTGGAGCACTTCACGGATAACAGCGAAGAAAAGGAACTGGCCAATCATGGCATGATGATCTGGGGAAACATGAACCACAGCTATAACGAAGCGACCATGGGCTATAATTCAGACGGCAAATCCGATTTAAGCTGGGGTTTTTACAGCCAGCGCGGCTGGCAGAAACCGCATCTGGTTACCTATATGGAAAGCCATGACGAGGAACGGCTGATGTACAAAAATCTAACCTATGGAAACAGCTCCGGCGATTACAACATCAAAGATTTGCCAACCGCACTAAATCGCATGAAGCTGGTCGGCGCGTTCTTTTTTACCCTGCCCGGGCCGAAAATGATCTGGCAGTTCGGCGAATTGGGTTATGATGTAGCCATCGATTATAATGGCCGGGTTGGCAATAAGCCGATAAGGTGGAATTATTTTTCGGATACGGACCGGAAAAAGCTCTACAAGACCTGGGCTGCCATGCTGAAATTACGCAACGAAAACATCGCCTTCCGAAGCGACGATGCTTATGTCAATTTAGCGGTTTCCGGCGCCGGTAAGCGGATCAACATTACGCATGATTCGCTCAACGTTACGATTATCGGTAATTTCGATGTGGTCTCCCGCGGCGTCAATCCCAACTTTCAACATGCCGGTGACTGGTACGATTACTTTTCCGGCGATACGGCGGATATTGTTTCGATTCAGGATCCGATCACGCTGGAACCGGGTGCATTTCACATCTACACCGATAAAAAACTGGAAACGCCGGAGCCGGACCTGCTGACGGACATTGAATCGATCATCGGTCAGATACCGCAGGTCTTTAGTCTGGATCAGAATTATCCCAATCCCTTTAATCCGTCCACAACGATCCGTTATCAGGTTGCCGGTGCAGGTCAGGTTCAACTGACGATCTACAATATGCTGGGGGAAAAAGTTGTTACACTGGTTAATAAAAAGCAGAGTCCGGGAGCGTATCAGGTGAAATGGCAGGGTACGGATCAGTTCGGCAGACGACAGGCAAGCGGCGTCTATTTTTATCGCTTGCAGTCAGGAGAAAACACACTGGTTAAAAAAATGATCATGATCCGGTAAACAGATAAATATTTAAGGTAAAAATTAGATTCAGGGGGCGGATATGCGTGATGTATCCGCCTTTTTTAT
>CAYXRA010000019.1:37479-40895 GCA_964467525.1 uncultured Calditrichaceae bacterium | reverse complement strand
CTTCGTGGATGGTGGTGTAATCACCGCCGCCGGCTAAATCAACGGTAATGATATTTCCGAAAAGTAATCCGGAAAAAACGAAAATGATCAAAAAAACACGCAATAGCTTGTTCATTGCTACCTCCAAAAAATAAATGGTTTGATGTGTGTTAATAAATTTTTAAATCATGGTATCATGTGGGTGTGGATTGACCGGCATGCATGGAACATCCTCCTGTGTTACATCATCTTTAAATAAAAAAAATGATAAATCGACGGAATTGCCAGTTCCGTCATGACCGATGCCCCGCCATGATCCACGAATGAGCCCAGGTGAGTGTTAATGCAGGTGTGTGGTGGACCTGTGAATCATGTTACAAATAAAAATTTAAGATCTCAACTTAAACAAATTAAAAAGCAGGTTTCCCTTATATTGTGATTCATGTTGAAAATTAACGGATGATTTTCCGGATAATTTCCGCAGCCCGAGCGGAACCGTTCATTTCGTTGCGTTCGATTATCGGGTAATTCAGCAAATCCTTGACCTGTTTTAACCAATTTCCCTGAATGAATGCTTCACTGGTAAACCTGATACCATTCATTTCATTCAAAACAAATCGGGCCAACGGTTTTGATTCCCGGAAAAAATCCCGTTCGATAAAGCCGTAAGGCTTTCCGGCATGATAAATTTCGGCGAGCGTGCTGTAGCCCAGCTTACCGATGACAGCGTCGGCGGCGGCAACCAGATCGGGGTGGAAGAAGGGCGAGTGGTGGGGCAGGATGCGCAGATTCTTTTCATAACCGATTTCAGGTACATCATGCGGCAGAATAAAAATGATGTCCCGCATTTTTTCCAATTGATCAAGAAAGTCGTAGCGTGTTTTAACGCCGCCCATGCTGACAAGCACTGACTGTATATGTTCCGGAATCTGTAATTGCTGCCTGATTTTTTTACGGCCGGCCTTTTCTCTGCGGCTGATGGGATTGCACTGAAAAGTTTCGGATTGATAGTTACAATTGGGCCGGGTCTGAATGTGATAATCTGCTTGCTCGTAATAACCGCGAAAAATCTCAATGAATGTTTTTATTTGCGGGTGGTTATCAATATAGGCTTCATAAATCCAGTCCCAGGTAAAATTTTCGAGCAGTATTGAAGGGATGTTGAGGCGGGCGGCGATTTCGATTCCCAGAATAGAGATATCGCAAATTACGACCCTGCAATTAGTCGTTTGCAGATGTGGGAGAATCACGTCAATCTGATCTTTGGAAAATGGAACAAAGTCATTCAATTTCCTGATAGTCAGCGGTATGTCTTCTTCCAGCGGCGAACGCTGGACCAGTCCGACATCGGTTTGCAGGATATGATAATGGAAGCGGGTTTTTTCGAGGGAATCGTTGAAAAACCACAGTGGCGTTTCCGTGAATATTTCAAATTGTACTTCAGGATTAAAATCCGTGAGCGCTTCCATGATGGCGCAGGAACGGGCGGCATGTCCGTAACCGTGCGAACTGATAAAACAGGCGATGGTCACTGCAATTTTCCCCAGTTGTTATTTCGATATATTCTTCAATATTACGATGCAACTGCACCGGAGTGAATATTGATTTCTTTGAAAATATCAAACTTTGATAATACGGGGCAAATGAATAACTCAAATATGGGATTGTACAAACTGAGACAACATAAAAGGGTGATCCTGATTTTTGAAAATAAACGGATCACCCTCAATTAATAATATTTTTTATTTAACCTGGAACAGCAGCGCCTTATCAAACAGGCGGTCACCGATCCATTTGCGCAGGGCAATCATTGGTTTGGCCATTTTACCAACCGCATAGCGCGGTTTTGGATTTTTGGAACGGATGATTTTGGAAACCGCATCGGCAATCACCGAAGCCGGGGAAGAAGCGCTGGATTTGTTATATGATTCATCGGCGGCTTTTTGCATCGCTCTGGCCATTTTTGCATAGTGACCATCACCGGAGTGTTTCATCATATTGTCAACCATAATGCCCCCCCACTCCGATCTGATTATACCGGGTTCCAGAACAACCACGTCGATTCCGAATGGTTTGAGTTCAATACGTAAACAATCGGACCAGCCTTCGAGGGCGTGTTTCGTTGCATGATACCAGGCGCCGAGCGGTGTGTAAATTTTACCGCCCATGGATGAAGTGTTGATGATCAATCCCGATTTTTGTTTGCGCATCACAGGCAGCACCTGCTTTGTTACGTCGGCCAAACCGAACAGGTTCACGTCAAACTGGCGCCGCGCCAAATCAATCGGCACGTCTTCAACGGCCCCGTATTCTCCATAACCGGCATTGTTCCAAAGCACATCGATCCGGCCATGTTCTTCAACGATTTGTTCAACAGCCTTTACAATCGATTGATGATCCTGAACGTCCATTTTAACGGCATGGCCGCCCAAGTCGACGATATCCTGCATTTTTTCCACACGTCTGGCCGCGCCATATACAATATGGCCTTCGTCAATAAGTTTAAAAGCGCTTTCTTTGCCCATCCCGGCCGAGGCGCCCGTAATCAGAATAACTTTTTTCATAATCAAAAATTCCTTTCGTTTGTTTTCCAACCGCGTTAACTAAATTTTGCATACATTTATTCGCTTACTGGAAGTCCGGAATATAATTATGTGTTAATCGGGATAAAACGAACGTAAGCTTATTAACTACACCGGAATCAGGATTATTGTCGGTATTTATGCCCCTGAGACGTCTTCCGCAAAGACACAAAGCCGCTGGTGAAGTCGCTGTTTGGGTCAGTTGCTGAAAAGAAGGATATTGATCCCGATAGTGAGGGCGATACCGACTCCGGTAGGAATGCCGGGATATCTTCGCTTATTTATCGGAAGCCCGTCTTTGGCGAAACAATGAAAAAGTAATATCGCGGCCGGCCGGATAAGATTCGCAATGAAGAAAATAAAAAAGCCTGAGCCGCATGATTTTCAGGCCAGGCTTTGCTTTTTTCGGTTGCTCAAGAAATTGCTTTTTTTAGATATTCAGCATTTATTGAACCGTAATTCAAAATTTTGAATTGTCTGATTGCCGGCAACGATTTCAACGTCCTGGATAACCACGGTGTCATAACCGGTTTTGGTTGCATATGCGGAATAATTGCCAGAAGGTAAACCGATGAGTGCGTATAAGCCGTTTGAATTGGTGTACGTGAAAGAAACCACGGAATCCTGCATAACCCAGACAGCAGCATCAGTTAGGGGGGCGGATGCATCGTCCGTTACTGCACCGACCAGGCGACCGGCAAACGAAACATTGACTGCCCGGATAACGGGCTTAAAAATAAATCCGATAATTCCTGCCGGGGTATTGGGATTTCCCTGTGCCAAAAACGATTTGTTTAAATCAAAGTCGAGCAATAACTCAGATGTAAGCCCGCCTTAATCGCGGTTATACCATAG
>CAYXRA010000019.1:0-37379 GCA_964467525.1 uncultured Calditrichaceae bacterium | reverse complement strand
ACGCGGGAAATCGGCATCCGTAAATCAATTGGCGCGAAGCGCCGAAACATATTGAGTCAGTTCCTGATGGAAGCGACTATTTTGAGTAATATCGGCGGGCTGATTGGCGTGCTCGTGGGATTTGGCCTGGGTAACCTTTTAAGCGCATTTACCAGTTTCAAACTTTCCATACCCATGGACTGGGCGCTGATCGGATTAATATTCTGTACGATGGTGGGACTGATATTCGGCTACTGGCCGGCACATAAAGCATCGCAGCTTAAACCGATTGAATCACTGCGCTATGAATAAAATCCTGAAAAATCATAATTCTGACTCCGGGTTTTAAAAAATTTGGCTGAACTGCTAATCAGTTGTCCCCCCTTGCTGCAACAACTACCTGCAAAGAGGGGACAACTTAAAAACATATCAATCTGAAAATCTGTTTTTGCCTCATTCGGC
Organism: uncultured Calditrichaceae bacterium; assembly: GCA_964467525.1. Classification (GTDB taxonomy): domain Bacteria; phylum Calditrichota; class Calditrichia; order Calditrichales; family Calditrichaceae; genus CAYXRA01. The sequence goes on along the minus strand of CAYXRA010000019.1, from coordinate 36,938 downwards.
AAAAGTTATCATCTTTATTTCGAACAGAGGGATTTCAAGCACAGCATTACCGACTTCAAATAGTACTATTTCGTCGTCCCCGGAAATATATACACCCTCGATGGTCGAACCGTCCGCGAGGGTGATCTGATCCCATTTGGTTGATTTGTAGGTCGTTGTTATAACTGGTTTTTCTACAACGACATACATCCGGTAATAAGGATCATATTGGTAGTAGGTTCCGTGATAGGTAAAATACCAGTGATCGCCAAGTCTTATCGAAATGTAACCTCTGGGCAAGACAGAGCAACGCGAGCCAGGCCGGGGGTAGTAGTGGCGGGGATGGTGATAATCGATCCAGGATGGCTTCCTGTAATGTTTGGGATGCCGGACTTGACTCGATCGCTTTTCTCTCTTCTGTTTCCATTGCCGTGATTCTTTATTATAGAAGCGTTTTTTTCGCCCTGAAAATCTTTTGATGTTTTTATTATTTCTTTTATCAAATCGTTTATTATTAAAGGTTTGTTTTCGGGGACGTTCCTTTCTGACCTTATTTTTCCATGCTTTTTCTTTAAATGTTTTCTTTGTGAGTTTTGGCCGGGATACCCGTTTTTCGTTTTTTTGTCTGTCGTGGCGAGGTATTGTACGCTGGGCAAATACATCCTGCATGGGAGCCGCAAGCAGGGTTGCAGTCAAAATTCCCAAAAAAATATTTTTGATATGTCGTTTCTGCATGGCTTCTCCTTTCATTGATCGGTTCCTGTCCGGAATGCGACAACTTGCGTGCCAATGTCTTCAGATCGCTATTTACTAATAAATTGAGTTTAAAATTACATATTTCTGTTAACGGTGTTTATATAAAAGTAGGGAGTGTATTTCAATGTTTACAAAATGATCGGTTGAATTTAATATAATTGATGTATTTTATGGTTGTGCGTATACTTTCCCGGGAAAGTCAGCTGCGGAACTTTGATACAACAGGACATGCCGGCGATGCAAATTTTAATTAGTAATATGATAACCATTTTATATAAACTTTGGCCAAAGTTCGTAAAGTTGATGAGGTACAACGATCCCTGAGCGAGGCTTGCTCCAACGCCGGGCAGCCTCTGTCCGGGACCGGACAGAGCGGTACAATTTTACCTTTCAATTAAAAAAATCAATGCTGAATTGCCACTATCTTTAGATAGTGGATTAAGATTTAACAATATGTAAATGGGCTTTTCCCAGGGGAATGCCTTCGGCAAGTCCAACAATTAACCTTAAACGATTTAACAGATCGTTCATATTGGTAATGAGGCGTACGATAGGCCTTTGTAATCCACACTTCATTGATACTTTGATAATCTTTTTCTTGCAATAACCGGGCAGTAATGCGAATTATGATTAAAATTGACTCATTTTCCTGTTGCCTTTTTCCAATTTATTTTATACTTACTAAAATCATGAGCAACGAAAATAGTATCTTCGAAAAAATTGATTTTCATCCCTTGGTGGCCGACTGGTTTCGCGGTGCATTCCACAAGGCAAGTCCGCCGCAAACGCAGGGCTGGCCCTCTATCGCCGCCGGAAAACATACGCTGATCCTGGCGCCAACCGGATCGGGCAAAACCCTGGCCGCGTTTATGTGGAGCATCGACCAGTTGTTCAGGATCGGAAAAGATTTGAGGGATAAAGCATTTTCCGATAATCCCCATGGCGTGTTCACCCTCTACATTTCTCCTTTGAAGGCTTTAAACAATGACATTGAACGCAATCTCAGATTTCCTTTGCAGGGAATTAAAAAGCTGTGCACGGATCGTGGTGAGCATTATCCCGATATCCGGGTAGCCGTGCGTTCCGGTGATACGCCGTCCCATGTCCGGCAGTCGATGCTGCGCCGTCCGCCGCACATTCTGATCACCACGCCGGAATCGCTGTATTTACTTTTAACTTCCGCTAAAGGACGGCTGTTGTTTCGGAATCTGCGGTATGTGATTATCGATGAAATTCACGCCCTTACCGGCAGCAAGCGCGGCGTGCATCTCAGTTTATCATTAGAACGACTGATGCCGCTCTGCGAAGCGGAACCGGTGCGGATCGGATTGTCCGCTACCCAGAAGCCATTGAACCGTATCGCTGCTTTTTTAGGCGGACAAAAACGGCAGCCGAACAATAATACCTTCAAATCACGTGAGGTGAACATTATCGACTGCGGCCGGCGAAAGGATATTGATTTAAAGATCCTTGCCCCGGCGGAATCATTCAGCGATCTCGTCGACGCCAGTATCTGGCCGGCGGTTTATGAAAAATTATATGAATTGATTCAGGCTCACCACACGACGCTGATATTTGCCAACATGCGCGCCCAGACTGAAAAAATCGCCCGTCATTTAAATGAACTGCACCGCGAACGCAGCGGCGATCCCGGGGCACAGATTGCCCTGGCCCATCACGGCAGTATCTCGCGCGAAGAACGTTACAAAGTGGAAGAACGCCTGAAATTGGGCGACATCCCGGCCGTGGTGGCTACGGCTTCGCTGGAACTGGGCATCGACATCGGCAGCATCGATCTGGTAGTGCAACTGGAAGCGCCCAAATCGGTGGCTGGCGCCCTGCAGCGCGTGGGGCGCAGCGGACATCTTTTAACGGCGACCAGCAAAGGCCGGCTGATTCCCCTTTATCCATCGGATCTCGATGATATTCTGGCTTTGACCGGGGCAATGCTGGATGGCGATATCGAGGAAACCGTGATCCCCGAAAATGCCCTTGATGTGCTGGCTCAGCATATCGTGGCTGAAGTGGCTTTGCAATCTTACGATGTTGAAAAACTCTACAATCTCGTACGGGGCAGTTACTGCTATCGCAATTGCAGTCGCGCTCTGTTTGAACAGGTGCTGGAAATGCTCAGCGGCAGGTATGCCGATAATCCGCTGCGCTATCTGCAGGCGCGGCTCAACTGGGATAAAATTAATAATCAGCTCATCGCCCGGCGCGGCAGCCGCATGCTGGCGGCGATCAACGGCGGCGCCATTCCCGATCGCGGCTATTTCAGTGTACGCCTGAAGGATGGCAACATCCGTCTGGGCGAGGTGGAAGAAGAGTTTGTGTATGAAAGCCGGGTCGGCGAGCATTTTTTTCTCGGCAACAGCGAATGGCGCGTCGATGAAATCGGTCAGGACAGCATTATTGTCACTCCTGTCGCTGCCATTAAACCGAAAGAGCCCTTCTGGAAAGGCGACGTTCTGTATCGTGATTTATCGACCAGCGAAAAGGTCGGCGCTTTCCGTGCTGATCTTATCGAGCACATTGAAGCCGGCGATGCCGGCGAATGGTTGATGACTCATTTCAATTGCGATCAGCCGATCGCGGAAAACACGGTTGCATATTTTCTCCGTCAGCAGGAAACAGGCCAGGAACTGGCCACAGGTCAGCGGCTGGTAGGTGAATGGACAGTGAACAGCGGCGGCGAACCGCTCTTCATCCTGCATGCCCCGTTCGGGGCGCGGGTCAACGGACTCTGGGCTATCGCCATCAGCGCCGCCTTAGAGAAAAAGCATAAAGTGCAGGTACAGTACTCCTTTGATGACGACGGCGTTCTGATCCGCTTGCTGGAAGCGGTCGAACCGCCGCCAATGGACCGGATTCTCAAAATGACCCCGCAGCAGGCTGAAGCGCTGATTATCGAGGCGCTACCTGAGACGCCGATTTTTGCCATTCATTTTCGTTACAGTGCGGCGCGCGCTTTGCTGCTGCCGCGTTCCCAGCCGCAAAAACGCATCCCCCTCTGGCTGCAGCGTCTGCGCGCCGCCGATCTGCTGCAAAGTGTCAAACAATACGACGATTTTCCAATCATCCTGGAAACGTATCGCGATTGCCTGAACGACCTGTTCGATCTCACCGGACTGAAAAGAATTATCCGTGAGCTAAATCAGACGGAACGGAATGTCGTATTCGTCGATAGCGGCTATCCCTCCCCGATGGCCTCGGGAATGATTTTTAAATTTATCGCCGGCGCCATGTACGATTATGATCACAGCCGCCAGACCGGCGTCGGCGCTACCGTATCGCATCAGTACTTAACGGAAATTTTGGATAGCGATGCGATTCCCGCTATCGTAACCTCCGACATTGCCCGTAACCTGGAAATGAAATGGCAGCACCTGCAACAGGAATATAAAGCTAAAAATGCCGAGGATTTGTTTTCGATCATCGAAAAACTGGGACCACTCGGTGATGAAGCACTTGCGGAACGCAGTCAGTCTGATCCCGGCGAACGGATCGATGCCCTGCAGGCCGAGGAACGTATTATATTACTGTCCGCTCCGTTCGGAGGATGGATTGTCAGGGAACAGCTAAGATATTTCAGTGAGCCGGATAATCCCGATTATATTGTAAAGCGCCTGCAGCGTTTTCTGCAAAGCCGCGGGCCGGTTTCCGCGGCACAAATCATGAGCGCGCTTAACATGGACAGCGATCAGATGCAGGCCGCCCTGCAGCAATTAAAGAACGAAAAACAAATCGTTCGCGGGCGTCTGCTGGCCGATGTCGGCGAAACATTAATTTGTGACCGTTTTAATTTTACGGAATTGTACCGGATTGCCGTGGGCCGGCGAAGGCAGACCGGCAAACCATTGAACAGGGACATTTTTTACCGGTTCCTGTTTGCCTGGCAGGGCATCGGCCGTCAGGACAATCCGCTGACCGATGTGCTTAGTCGATATCAGGGCTGCCGGTTTCCATTGTTTTTCATCGAAAGGGAATTGCTGGCCAATCGACTGGCCTTGCATGATGCTCAATCAATTTCTTCCGGCATGGAATGGATGCAGCAGCTTATCTCCGAAGGGGCGTTTTTTTTAATCAGCGAACGCAGCAGCGCCGCCCATCTGCGCTACCTGCAATTAATCCGGCATGGCGGCGGTAACTTGTTCATTGATAAAGAATCCCTGGACCAAAAATCAGAATCGCTTGATCCGGACAGCCGGACCGTGTTTGAATTTTTACGCGGGAACGGCGCCAGCCTAATCCGTGACATAGAAGCGGGCAGTGCGGTGTCCGGTATGCGTTTGCAGCAGAGTCTCAAAAATTTGCTTGAAACCGGACTGGTCAACTGCGATAATTATCAGGCCATGATTACGATTTTAAGCGAGCAGAATAAATCGTTGTTCAATCCCGGCGCGCAGACCGGTGGGTTAGCGGGGACCGGTTACGGCCGGCGCAGACGCATGCCCAGGTCCCAGATTCAGCAGAAAGTGCACAGCTATGCCCGGCTCAGGGAGGGACGCTGGTTCTTAACTTCCACATTTGCCGTGATGGGCAGGAAGCTGAGCCCCGAGGAAAAAGTGGCCCGGCAAGCCGGAATATTACTTAATCGTTACGGCGTGCTGGTCAAATCCTGGTACCGCCATGAGCAGGGACTGGCGTCGTGGTATGATATATTTCAGGTTTTGAAGCGTATGGAGTGGCGCGGCGAAGTGCGCCGGGGCTATTTTATAGAAGGACTTTCCGGACTGCAGTTCGCCCTGCCCGAAGCGCTGGATTTACTGCTGGATGTTGCTGCTGATGAAAATAAAGCGAACAATCAGCCCCTGATGCTTAGTACGATCGATCCGGCCCTGCCATTCGGCGGCGCCGTACCCTGGAATTTATATGATGTTAGAAATCAGCCGGTGGACGTCACCCGATCTGCGGCCAATCATCTGATTTTTATTGATGAGACACCGGTATTTTATTGTGAGAATTATGGCGCCCGCTTAACGGCATTGACTAAGATTGAAGACCACCATTTGATGGCTGTAATCGATTTGTTAAAAAACTGGCTGCGCTTGCCGGAAACATTACGTCCCCGCAAACGACTGGAAATTGAAAGCATTGATGGGCAGGCAGCATCGGAACATCCCTGGCATAAAGATTTTGTCAAAGGAGGTTTTGAGCAGGATCGGAAAAAGCTGGTGCTGTGGCCTTCGGCTGTTTGAAAAAATTATGGTATATTTCCCTATTTAGTTTCCAAAATATTCTACCAAACGGTGTTTCACCATTGGGTGAAATGTAAGTGATGAATTATCTGTTTTTTCAAATAAGAAAAATTCCCTGCAACAAAAAAACCAAATCCTAATAAGTAATCATCTGTCCGTTTTTAATTTTAGCGTTTACCGAAAATGGATTAGTATCGGATTGCCCTGTATTGTATATTCCCGTAATAACTGCTGAACGAATCATTGGAGAAATTATGCTTACAAAAGTAACGAAAAACAGTACCATCGGAATTATTGCCCCCGCTTTTCAGCCGGTAGCCGAACGACTGGAAAAAGGTATCCAATATTTGGAAAAAAGGGGATTCAAAGTTAAAAAAGGGCATTCGCTGCATGCCGTGCACGGCTATCTGGCCGGCGATGACGATCTGCGCCTCAATGATATACACGATATGTTTGCAGATCCTGAAATTACAATGATTATTTGTGCCCGCGGCGGCTGGGGCTGTCTGCGTCTGCTCGATCGCCTCGATTATGATCTGATCAGCAAAAATCCCAAAGCGCTGGTAGGCTATTCGGATATAAGCACCCTGCAACTGGCCATGTGGAAAATGACTAATGTTCCGTCCCTCTCCGGCCCCATGGCTGCGGTGGAAATGGGCAAAGGCATCGAATCGTTTACCGAAAAACATTTCTGGAATCTGGTACTTGGAGATGATCCGGAATATGCGTTCAACTGGTCGGACAGCCGGACGGAAATCTGGCAAAGCGGCAGGGCAGGGGGTAAACTGCTCGGCGGCTGCCTGTCCCTGATGGCCCATCAACTGGGTACGCCATATTCGCCCGATTACAGCGGGGCTATTTTATTCATCGAAGATATCGGTGAAGAACCCTACCGCATCGACCGCTATCTGGCGCAGGTAAAGCAGACCGGTATTTTTGATGCCATCAACGGATTGATCATCGGTAATTTTATCGATTGCGATGTGGAGAATGAAGATAAACCGCACTTTCAGATAAAAGAAGTTTTGAGCGATTATTTTGCAGGCAAACCTTACCCGGTAATTTATGATTTTCCATATGGTCATGGTATGATCAAAGTATCCATGCCCGTTGGCGTGGATGCGGTTCTGGATACGGAATCGAAATCGCTGCGATTCAAAAATCCCTTTACGGAATAGAGATGTTCTATTCGTTATTCTCCGTTTCTCAACCGGGTCCGGTTAAACGAGGGATCAATTTTAGTAGTGGATAGTTTCTATTATCATAAATTTATCTTTGGGAAATAAAAATTTTAATACGTTCCCGGAGATCAGATACAGGCAGGAATTTTTAGCCCTTTCGTTCAATTTGGTTTGATAAATTTCTAAATATTCCGGCGAATTTTTACGATGTTAATGATAACTGGATTTTCGAATAATAATGTTTCGATAATGCATTGAATACAGTATTTGGGACGCAGGTACATTGACTAAAATTTATTAATTTGTTATATTTAACTTTTTTAATTATTTAGAGCCATTAAGCGGAGCGGACTATGGGTTTATCATTTTTAAACTTCTTTTCTTCTGATATCGGAATCGATCTCGGAACTGCCAATACATTAATTTATGTCAAAGAAAAAGGCATTGTGGTTAACGAACCCTCAATTATTGCATTACAGGAAAACAGCGATCGTGTTTTTGCCGTTGGAAATGACGCCAGGCAGATGCTGGGGCGCACGCACCAGGAGATTGTAACCATTCGTCCGCTCAAAGACGGTGTTATCGCAGATTTCGAAGCCAACGAAATCATGATCCGTGAGTTTATTAAAAAGGCGCACGTAAACCGGATGATGGTTGGTAAAATCGTTGTATGCGTGCCCTCAGGCATTACCGAAGTGGAGAAGCGCGCCGTGCGCGACGCAGCGGAACGGGCCGGCGCCCGTGAAGTGGAACTGGTAGCCGAAGCAATGGCTTCTGCCATCGGCGTGGGATTAAATATCAGTGAACCGGTTGGAAATATGATTATTGATGTCGGCGGTGGTACTTCTGAAATCGCCGTCATTTCTTTGAACGGTATTGTTCACCATACCTCGATAAGAATCGGCGGTGATGAGATGAACGAAGCCATCATCCAGCATTTCAAGAAAAATTTTAATCTGCTCATCGGCGAGAAAACGGCGGAAGACATCAAGTGCAACATCGGATCGGCTACCAAACTGAAAGAAGAAATAAAAACCACGGTAAAAGGGCGTGATCTTATCGACGGCATCCCCAAAACCATCGATATCAGTTCGGTTGAGATTCGCGAAGCCCTGAAAGACAGTGTCGATACCATCGTTGAAGCCGTCAAAATGTCTCTTGAACGCACGCCGCCGGAGCTGGCTTCCGATATTCTTGATCACGGCATCATCCTGACCGGCGGCGGTGCATTGCTGAAGGGACTGGACGAGCGGCTGCGCCAGGATACCCAGATGGCCGTGCATATCGCCGAAGATCCGTTAACCTGCGTGGTACGCGGCTGCGGCAAGATACTGGATGAACCGGAAAAGTACGAGAAGGTGCTGCTAAAACAGCGGCGTTCCATGTAATATTATATGGAAACTTAAACCGATAAAACGATTGAATATTAGTTCAAGTGACATTTATACAGCAATTTATTTCCCGTTTCAGGGAATCACTGCTCCTTTTAATTTACATATTACTTTCATTATTAATGCTATTCTCAAGTGAGAGTAAAATCGTGGAAGGATTGCGTTCAACCAGTCTTTTCTCGATTGCTTTCATCCAGGGAAAAATTGATGCGGTCGGATCATATTTTGCATTACGCAGTGAAAATAGTCAGTTGCGCAAAGAAAACACCCGGCTGGCTTATGAAAACTACCAGTTGCAGGATGCTTTGCTGGAGAATATCCGTTTGCGCAAACTTCTGCAGCTTAAGTATGAGGTGGCTTTTAATTTTATACCGGCAAAGGTAGTGGGATTCAGTCCGCATGATATATCAACCGGGTTGATGCTTTCCGTCGGTGATTATAAAAAAGTGCAAAAAAATGCGGCGGTCATAACCGGTGACGGTTTGGTTGGTAAAATCGTAAAGCGCAGCGGCGAGTATGCAATTTGCCAGATGTTGATTATGCCCGGCAGCCGGGTTAGTGTGCGCATCCAGCGTAACCGGGAACAGGGAATTGTGGCCTGGGATGGCGGCAATGCACTCATTCTGGATTATGTGCCCAATACCATTGATATTAAGCCCGGCGATGTCTTGTTTACTTCGGGACTCAGCCGGATTTTTCCGCCGAATTTAAAGGTTGGCGTTGTTACGGCAGCTGAAAAAAGTTTTCAGCAGTTGTTTCAGGAAATTAAAGTAAAGCCGGCAGTCAATTTTAACCGACTGGAAGAAGTCTTTATTTTGGAACCGTTGCAAAGAAATGAATGAAGAAATTAAATATTTCATATTTGTAATACTGACCTTCGGTTTGGCAAGCATTATTTTTCAATCGATCTTCGTTCCTTTGATTGAAATAAATGTCTGGCGTCCGGATTTCGTTTTGATTATTGTGCTGTTAATGGGTAAACGCTTCGGATCGATGCTCGGCAGCACCGCCGGATTTGTCCTGGGTATTGTTCAGGATTCACTCAGCGGTATGCCCGTGGGAATCACTGCCCTGCCCAAAGCAGTTGCCGGATACGCTTCGGGTAAGCTGCGCCCATTACCACCAGAAGGCACGGCTTACTATTTGTGGTTTGTTTTGTTTATTTTAATGCATGAGCTGATCAGTTTTCTGTTTTTTCATTTTAAATCCGAAGTTGCCTATAGTTTGCTCATTTACAGCCGTGTTTTTCCAAATACGATTTATACAACGATTATGCTGGTCATCATTACCGTATTTAGCAAAAGATATTTTAAAGAATGATCGCTCGCAAAGAAGAATTATACAGACGCAAATTAATTTTAATTGCGGCAATAATAATAGCATTTGGCATTCTGCTCTTTGGATTTCTGCGCCTGCAGATTTTCGAAAAAGAGGTTTATGTGCAAAAATCGCTGGATAACAGCATACGCAAGATTCAGCAATATCCGGTCCGGGGCATGATAAAAGACCGCGATGGTGAAATTTTGGTGGATAACCGTCCCTCGTTTATCGCGGCGGTTATTCCACGCGTTGTAGACGACGAGAGTATCGACTATCTTGTAAAATTGCTGGATATTGATTCGGAAGAAGTGCGGGCAAAGATGCTTAAGAATTATGGTTTCCGCCCGGTTATCGTTGCCCGGGATATTACGCCGGAACAAATTGTATCTATTGAAGAAATGAACCTGAGCCTGCCGGGCGTACTCACTTTGGTTGAAGCCAAGCGGTTTTATCCCGAGTCAGTTCATTCGCCGCATATTTTTGGCACCGTCGGGGAGGTGACTACTTTGGAGGAACGCATTTATCCGCACCTCGAATCCGGTGATTTTGTCGGCAAGACAGGACTGGAACAGGCCTATGATCTGGAGCTGCGGGGCATGAAAGGCACAAAGTTCGTCCGCGTTGATGCTTCCGGCAGGGAACTTGGTTTGTATAATCCACAACAGGATGTGAGTCCCGTTCATGGAAACGATCTGTATCTATACCTGGATTACGATTTGCAGCAATTTGCCGAGTCCCTGTTTGTCGATAAGCGTGGCGCACTGGTTGCCATTGACGTGCGCAACGGCGGAATTCTGGCGCTGGTCAGTAAACCGGATTACGATCCGCGTCTGCTCACCGGAAAAATAGCTCCGGATATCTGGCGCAGTCTGCAATCCGATGAAAGCCATCCTTTGTACAGTCGTGCTATTCAAAGTATGTATCCGCCCGGTTCAACCTATAAAATTGTCGCTGCAATTGCAGCATTGCAGGAAGAGATCATTACACCGCAATGGAAGAATTATTGTCCCGGTTATTTCAGGCTGGGCCGTAAAACGATCTATTGCTGGAATCGTGAGGGACATGGTACGCTCGATTTAAACGGGGCAATAAAACACTCCTGTAATGTTTATTTTTATAAACTGGGGTTGAAAATCGGTCTGAATATCTGGTCGAAATATTCTAAAATGCTGCGTTTCGGTTACAAAACCGGCATCGATCTGCCCAACGAGAGCCGGGGACTGGTACCGACATTTGAATATTTCAACCGCATTTTCGGTGAGAACCGCTGGACTAAAGGTAATCTGGCTAATCTGGCGATCGGTCAGGGTGAATTGCTGGTCACGCCCTTGCAACTGGCACAATTTGCCATGATATTGGCCAATAAGGGGGTATACCATACGCCGCATATGGTAGACCATATTTATAATTATGCTAAACATTCGTCAACCAAATTCCCGCTTGAAACACACTATGTTACGGGGGTGTCCAACGAAGTTTATGATTTTGTTCGCGAAGGCATGCGTCAGGTGGCGGATGGCGGCACCGGCTGGCTGGGGAAGGTCCCGGGCATCGAAATGGCCGCTAAAACCGGCAGCGCTCAAAATCCACATGGTGATACCCATGCCTGGTTTATGGCCTTTGCCCCCTATGAAATCCCCGAAGTAGCAATAGCAGTGATCGCAGAAAATGCCGGAGGCGGCGGGGCAGTAGCGGCGCCGATGGCCCGAAAATTTTTGGAGATGTATTTTTATAACCGCCTCATTCCACGGTACGTGGCTAAGAAGGATACGACCGGGGCAGCCGAATCCGATTCATTGGTTATTCCATTCAATATACAGGCTTTTGATCCGATTCAAATCCTTTATCCCCAAGGGATGGATTCATTATGAGAGAGGGATTCATAACAAAACTGGACTTTCCGCTGCTTATTATGGTAAGCGCCCTGGTGGTAGTCGGGCTATTGGCGGTGTATAGCGCCACACACACAGAGGGGTTACAGGCCGGTCAGTATTTCAACAAGCAGCTCGCCTTCAGCATAATTGGATTAATGATAATGATAACCACAGCTTATCTGCCGTTTAAATTTTTACAGAAAACAGCATATATATTTTACGGTTTTTCAATTTTTTTACTTATCCTGGTATATTTTGTCGGCGTACGCGGTTCCGGCGCGGAACGCTGGCTGGCCGTCGGCGCTTTCCGGATACAACCCGCTGAAATTGCAAAATTAACGACGATTCTGGCCGTCGCCCGATTCGTATCGAGGCCGGAGATAAATATTAACAAGATCGAACATTTTTTGATTTTGTGCGGCATTATCTTGCTGCCTTTTACGCTCATTGCAAGACAGCCCGACCTGGGCACATCACTGGTATTTCTTGCCATGTTAATTCCGTTGCTTTTATGGTCGGGACTAAACTGGTTCGCTTTATTTGTAATTGTAACGCCGATCATCACGGCGTTGCTCTCATTCACATTTTATGCCTTTTTGATATGGATGTTTATCGTGAGTACCGTGATCGTCCTTGCCCGTCCTAAAATTTATATTGCGGTTACCGTTTTCCTGATTCATATCATGGCCGGACTTTTTACACCAATGGTATGGGATCAGTTACTGCCTTATCAGCAGCAGCGGTTGCTTACTTTTGCCAATCCCGAGGCTGATCCGAAAGGCGCCGGTTATCAGATTATTCAGAGTAAAGTGGCTATCGGATCCGGAGGCATCTGGGGTAAAGGCTTTATGCAGGGATCGCAGACACAACTGCGATTTTTACCTGCCCAACATACGGACTTTATTTTTTCCGTTATCGGCGAAGAAGGCGGATTATTTTGGGTAGTGATTATTCTGCTGCTCTATCTGATGCTCTTACTGTATCTGATTTATCTGGCTTCGAATGTACGCTCTCCCTTTGCAAGTACTGCAACTGTAGGGATTGTAACCGTACTGCTGTTCCACATTTTTATCAACATTGCGATGACTGTCGGACTGGCTCCGGTAACCGGTTTGCCGCTGCCTTTCATCAGTTACGGCGGATCTTTTCTGATTGTAATGATGTTGATGATCGGATATATCCTTAATTTCTCTGCGAACCGGTTTTCAAATTAGCATCTAACATATTAAAAAATTAATAATTTAGTTGACATATTTGGCTGGGGTTAATAAATTGCTTCTATTAAATATCCTTTCTTCAGGAGGTTCTATGAAAATGAAGATTTATTTTATATCAACAATGATCACGTTCCTGTCTTTATTCTTTATTCTTAACTGTGCCGGAACGCGGGAAGAATATGAAGATCCTGCTTATACAGAAAAGGATAATTCCGATCAGGATCTTGAGGATATTGAGGCATTGCTCGGAATTACTACGGACGAATCGGCTAAGCAAACAAAGCGGCAAACACAATCCGGTCAGAAAAAGGATAATGAAGGTGAACAACTGGATTTGCTCAGTACGGAGGATAACCTGCGTAATCAGCGGCAAACATCACCTACCCCTGATGAGGAAAGAGAATACCAGCAGAAAATCAACAATCTTGAAAAACAACTGAACAGAAAGGAACAACACATTTCCGAACTGCAATCTACCGTTAAAAGACAGGACTCGGAGATTCAGAGATTATCATCCGCAACCGCAGGTGAAACCAGAAGCGTTTCACCATTCAGAGATGCCGGCGCTGATGTAACCATGAGTGAATATCAGGCCCAATATGACCGGGGACGCGCGGCATTCGAATCAAGAAAATATGAAGAAGCGATTAGAGTTTTTCAGTCAATGCTGGCGGCCAGCAGCACGCATAAACTGTCCGATAATGCCCAATACTGGATAGGCGAATGTCATTACGCTTTAAGACAATATGATGCGGCCATAATTGATTTTGAAAAGGTTTTCACGTTTGTCAACTCGAATAAAAAAGATGATGCCCAATTTAAACTGGGACTCTGCTACCTGCGCAAAGGTGACAAAACAAAAGCCCGTGAAGAATTTGAACGGTTGCAGGCGGATTACCCGGATAGTGAATTTTTGCCAAAGGCCAATGAGCTCATGGCCACGCTTTAATGATTTATAATATACTCTATCGATTCGGCTGAGTGCGATTTTTCATAGAGGTCCAGAACCCGCGATAATTGGCGCATGCCATAACTGGTTAATTTGGGATATTTGCTTTCATCATAAACCGGTTTAACCAAACCGCATTTAATAAATTTAAAGATAAGCGCTTCACTGATATGCAAATTATTGGATACTTCCTGTAAACTCAATAATCTGGACTGTTGCATCATAAATTCCTTCTTTGATTTAACCTGATCGACTTGAACATCCAATGTTCCAGATTCGGAGCGAGCTAAAACAAACTTTAGCGCAGCGCTTACCATTTGCGCTTGAAATTACCTCTGACCGGTTTTCCGAATAGATTCTTTGAGACTAAATCAGTTCATCATCATCATCAAAGTCGTCGAATTCATCGTAGTCATCGTACTCGTCGTAATCGTCCCAGTCGTCATCCCAGTATTCATTTTTGTGTCGCTGTATTTCCAACGCCAGTTTGAGATCGATGTCATTATAGATGGAGTATAACTTATCCGTCGGTAATCCGCTGAAATCTCGCTTGTCCAGTTCGGCGCGGAGGCGGTTATACAATTCAGCGCGATAACGGAAGCGGTTTATTTCACTCAACTTAAACTCCTCAACCAGGCGGTCGTATTCGGCGGCCTTGAGTTCAAAAATATTTTCCTGATATTCCAACTCCCAGTCACGTAGTTTGTTTTCCGGCACCTTAAGCTCTTCGGAAAGGGAGCGGATCGACTTTCCCTCGCGGACCCGTTTTTCTAAAAACGTGTTTAATTTACTGTCGATTTTCATAAGAACACCTCTTTATTCATGACACAATAATATCCAATCTATATGATTTTATCTCAGCTAACAAGTGGAATTTTAAAATTGCAGCAATAATTTAACGGACATGATAATTATCGTCACTGCCAGAACGTAGCGTATAAATTTTTCACCTTTCTTCACTGAAATTCTTGCCGCCAGCCAGCCGCCGAATCCGTTACCCAGAGCCAGGGTAAGCCCCAGCAGCCAGTTTACATTTCCTGAAAAAATAAAAATTAATATCGCCGGCAGGGTATATAACAAAACTATGAAGACTTTATGCACATTGACATACACCAGGCTCATTCGGGCAAAATGAAACAACGTGGCCATCAACAAAAATCCCACGCCCACCTGTATAAATCCGCCATAAAACCCGATACCAAACAGTACAGGATAGGTCATCCAATGCGGTTTTTTGCCTGCTTCCGAATTGTTTTTATTACGCGGCTTCGGGATAAACAGACTGGCTACGATCATAATCATTACCAGGCCTAAAATCCTCTGAAACCAGATATCTGTGATTTTGATGGCCACGATCGCACCGGCAATGGCGCCGGGCAGGGTGAACAGTGCCAGTTTTAAACTTATACCGAACTGGTTTAGTTTTTCCTGTTGAAATCCCCATATGGCGAAAATATTTTGTATGAGTATCGCTATGCGGTTTGTTCCGTTGGCCAGCGCGCTGTCCAATCCTAAAAATATCAGCGCAGGCAAAGTTAAAGACGATCCGCCGCCGGCAACTACGTTAATAAAACCGGCCACCATGCCTACGATGAGAAGTAATAAAACATGCCAAAATTCCATTTCATATCCGTAGTTAAAATTTAATGGAAAAAAAGATAATTAAAAAGTTACATATAATGCCAGTCAATTTAATATTGTTAAATTATTGTTGATGTAGTGTTCTCTGTCGGGGTTTTCTGATTTTAAAACGGATTATTTTAAATCATATTTAAGCTTGACACTGATTGAAAATTTTGTTAATTAAAGAAAGTTGACAGGCATGAAATCTGTTTAATTTATGAATTTTTCCAAAGAAGAAAAAAAGAATTTATTCGGATCCGTGCGCCATTTGCTGCACGAAGTAAAAACACCGCTGGCTACGGTACAACTGGCCCTGAGGAACCTCGAGGCCCGTCTTCAATCCCATTCCAACAGTAGTGACGATGAAGCCGCCGAATATCTTGCTTTGATGAAGCAGTCTTTGAATCAGGTAGATGAGAAGATGCGCGATTTAACAATTTTCTCCAAATCCGATGCGCTTCAATTTCAGCCCGTTAGCATGGAAAATGTTATTAATACCGTAGTCAAAAAGTATAATTATGATGTGCAAATAGAAAAAGATTCTGTTCATGACCTGCCACTGATTTCGGCTGATGAGTCCGCGCTGCATCTGGCTTTGCGTCTGATTATCAAAGATGCTATCAGGCATGGACAGCGGGAAGATGCATTGCGTATTAAACTTGGAAGTCCGGGTGCTTATGTGACTGAGAATGTCGACATGTTGGAAATTATAATTAAATTAAAAAACAGCACTGTGGATAATTCATTACCTGTTAAGGATACAAAAAAAGAAGACGAAGATATATCTGTGGTTACCGCACGTCAAATATTACGTGCGCATGGTTCCGATTTGATTATTGATAGAGAATATGGACATGATGTTTCAATGCGGTTTGCTTTAAAAATTTTCAGGGATTGAAGGATAATTGAACTATGGATAGGATACTTTTGATAGATGATAACCGCGAATTTTGCATACAGGTAAAAAAAACGCTGGCATTGCATAACTTTGATCTGGAATTTTATACAGACGGAAAAGTCGGTCTGGAAAAAGCGCTCAATGAAAGCTGGGGATTAATGCTTCTTGATGTTTTTCTTTATCAGAGCCTCAACGGCATGGATATTCTGGAGGAGATTGTAAAAATAAAACCACAGACACCGATCATTATGATCTCCGCTGAATCAACGCTGCAGACCGCAGTAGAGGCTACAAAAACCGGGGCTTATGATTTCCTCGAGAAACCACTCAATGTCGATCGACTGCTCATCGTTGTTAAACGGGCAATTGAAAAAAATAAACTGTTTATCTATAACCAGAATTTACTCAAAGAGATTAATAAGGATTTCCAGTTAATAGGCAATAGTAATGCAATCCGGAAAATTATGATCGATATTGAGCAGGCGGCAGCAGCCGATGTAAAGGTGTTGGTTCAGGGGGAAAGCGGTACGGGGAAGGATCTGATTGCAAAGATAATTCATTATAAGAGTAAACGTGATCCCAATCGGTTTGTATCTATAAACTGTGCTACGATTCCTCATAATCTGTTTGAGACGGAACTATTCGGCTATGAGGAAGGTGCCTTTACGGGAGCCAATAAAACCACGGACGGTAAAATATTTATGGCTGAAGATGGTACACTGTTTTTAGATGAAATCGCCGAACTGCCTTTTGAATCCCAGGCAAAGTTCCTCAAATTTTTACAGGATGGTCAGTATCACAGAGTTGGAGGCAACACAGTCATTCATTCCAATGCCCGCATCATCGCCGCTACAAATAAAAACATTGTGGAAGAAATAAAAGCGGATCGATTCCGGGCAGATCTTTTTTACCGGCTTAACGTGCTGAATATAGTAATACCGCCGCTTCGGAAACGGCCTGAGGATATACCGCCCCTGGCCGATTATTTTTTATACCACGTTGCGAAAGAATTGGATAAAAATATTACCCATTTCAGCGATAAGGCAATGGAACTGATTTGTGAAGAATTATGGCAGGGTAATGCCCGTCAGTTGAAATCCGCAATCTATCGTATGGTGCTTTTTGCAACATCGAATATTATAGATTATCGGACGGCGGCAACGGCTATACAAATGGATCATTCCAAAGATATGAAGATTAATCAGAAAAATTACAGCGAAGCAGCCAGAGCATTCGAGCGCCAATATTTTCTGGAACAATTGATTTTATACCGCTGGGATATCTTGGCCGTGGCGCAGGCAACGGGACTTTCAGAGGAACAAATCAAAGAAAAAATTGCAATTCTGAAATTAGATGAAGTTCTCGCCGAGGAGGTTAATGATCTTAATTCAGCTCAGTAAATTTCAACTCTTGTTTTAGCTGGATATTTTTAATCTTTCTGGTGACTTTATCAAACATATCATCGAGGTCGATTTTGCCGTTAGTAATATTCAATTTTCTAATCATTCTGGTTCTTATTTTTTTTAAGTCCTGACTGAGTTTATTGTATTTAAAATTTAATTCTTCAATCTCTTCGATAGCCGGATAAGAAGCGCCAATTTGCTCGATACTGCTTTGCCGGTTTTTCATTTCAACGAAATTATCGAGATATGATTCAAGATCGGGCCGGTCGATATTAATCATGTGACCGTATTTCTTTTCATAATCTGCTAATTTTTTACTATGCATTTCGGATTTTCTAATGTCGATCATCCGTTTTTCCTCTTTTTGCAGGCGCTTTAATTCCATAAGTAATTGATTATACTTCTTTATTCGCAAACTGTGTGCATTCAGATTATCCAAATCCTCAAAAACCGGAAATTTGGTTTTAAGTTCATTAATTTTCCGTTCTGCATCATGATTTTTTTTCTGAATAATATGCGATTCTTCCTCGATGCTCACCGTAAGGGATTTAAGCTTTTGGTTGCGGTACCCGTAAAATAATAAGATGATAAGGATAACTAACAGAGACTCCGGTATGATCAAAACCCAATTAAAATTGAAAATAAATAAAGAAAGTAAGAATACGGTTGGCGGCAGGAGAATTAATTGTAACCGTTTGTTATTTTTCTTTCGTTCCACTTCTTTTTCAATATCTTCAATTTCCTGACGATAGCCGGCCAGCGTTTTTTTACGCATTTCCGTATTTTTTACCAGTTCTTTAAATTGATCAAGCTCCTTATTGAATGATGCGGGCAGTTTTTTGTATTCCGCAAAATCAGAGCCGATTTTGTCAAGTATTTTTTTCTTCTTTTCCCGGATTATGTTGATTTCAAGTCTGTTTTTCTGCTCTATTTTTGTGAGACTTTTCCAGAGCAGGATATCCGCTCTTAATTGCAGTGGATTGCTGTTTATTAATTTCGGATACTTTTCATTGAGCATTGATTCTGTTGATTTTGATGAAGTAAGACGTCCCTTAATTTTTTCCGAAAGCATGATAAATTTGTCAGAATCACGGTTGAGCATTTTAATAGACTGGTCAATTTCTTTAGTCTGCCTGATGAGATTTTTTTTGTATTCCAGTGATTCGAGCAGTTCTTCAACCGATTCTATTTCGAGCGGAGCTATTCCTTTTGACTTGATAATTTCCGCCCACTCAAGAGTTTTTTTTCTGATGGTCGTAATTTTAAAATTCGGTGTGAGTAGCAAGTTCAAGGTGTCGAGCAGGTCGGAAAGGTTTGTTCTGTTGTTTTGCGATCCCTCGTATCCGATTTCCAGATACAAATTTTTATCAATGATCGGAAAAATAGATTTTAACATGTGCAGGTATGGTCGTTCAAAGCCGCTGTCCACATAGTCTTTTCCCTGAAAAATTGGCTTTACATTTTGCGGATCGGCTAATATGCAGGCTACAAAATCCGTTTCGAAATCCCGCTCAATAATCATCGTACGCTCATCAAGGGCCAGTGTCAGCATACCGGTAAATGTTTTGACGCTTTCCGTATCACCGCGAAAATAGCTTTTTTCTTTAGCTGTAAAACCGAATAATACGCCAAGTATTGCTTCGAAAAGAAAGCGCTTCTTATCTCCATCGGTTTCAAATATCAGATTATCATGTTCATCCTTAAAATTAAGCTGTGTGTTGATATCGTAATACTTAAAACCGGATATTTGTAAAGAAACGAGTTCCATCGAATCTAAAACCTTTCAATATTTCCCTGATTTAAAAAGATAATGATTAACTTGTAAATGCATATATAAGCATAACAGGATCAATAGTCAATGCTTTATATCAAGAATTACGCTGAAAAAAAATGGAACAGATAAGTTTGCCTGTAAAGGGATTGCAATATATATTTTAGCTGCTCTCCTAAAAGGAAAGCCAAAAATAAGGCTTCGTAATCCTTTAACCGGTATTTGATTACAATGGAAACGGATGGAATGGGCCTGCTATTTTTGAGTTTGTTTCAATAGATCAGGTTACCATTTTCTGTTGAAATAACCCTGGATAAAATGATGCGCAGGCAGATTATGAGTGGAAATTATTTAATAAAATCAGTGTTATAGATCGGATTATTGCAGTTGGTAATTGCCTGGGAATAATTTGTCAGAATGGTGATGTTTTTGTGATATTTGGGAATATGAAAATAAAATATATAGTTCTCTGTTTTCTATTTAAATAAAGCAAAGTAACACTAAGAAGGTTAATAAAAAGACGCATGTTTCTAAAAAAAATATACGATTATTTTTCTCTTACCAAACCATCCATTATGTTGCTGGTTGTGGTCACCGGAGCGACCGCCCTGGTATTGGAAGGCAGTTTACTTTCGGAACCTGTGAAATTCCTGCTGGTCATCCTTGCCCTCTATCTGACCGGCGGGTCTGCTAATGCGCTCAACCAATACTTTGAACGCGAGACCGACGCCTTGATGAAACGAACCTCAAAGCGTCGTCCCTTGCCTCAGAATAAGATTAGTCCTCTAATGGCGCTCATTTTTTCCGTTTCGATCGGTTTAATCGGCGTCGCTATTTTCATTGTGTTCTTCAACTGGTTAAGCGCCCTGCTGGCATTTGGAACACTGCTTTTTTACAGTTTGCTATATACGCTGTTTTTGAAACCAAATACATCACAGAATATCGTAGTCGGCGGCGCAGCGGGGGCGATGGCTCCGGTTGGCGCCTGGGTGGCGGCGTCGGGAACGATGGATATTACGCCCTGGATTCTGTTCCTGATCATATTTTTATGGACACCGCCGCATTTTTGGGCGCTGGCATTGTTTTATCAGGATGATTACATTGCAGCTAAATTACCGATGCTTCCGGTGGTCAAAGGCGTGGATAGCACGCTGACGCAAATCATTTTTTACACCTGGCTGCTCGTTGGTGTCAGTTTGGCGATGCTCATTTCAGGAAAAATCGGAATCATATACACGGCTGTTGCCCTGCTGACGGGTGTTCAGTTTTTGCGGAAATCCTATCAGGCCAGACAGTTCAAAACCATCAAAACATTCAGAAGTCTGTTTGGCTATTCGATCACCTATTTATTTGTACTTTTTATCGCCGTGATCGTGGATGGGATAATTTAACAGCCGGTGCTGGAATCATCAGAAATCAGTAAAAATTACACAGATCAGTTAAAGGAAAGGTAGCGCTTTGGCCCAGATATTTCCAAAATGGACGAATAAATTACCGACTTACTTTGTATTGGCAGTTGGATTAGGTTTGGTTGCCGTGGTTGGGTTTTTCTGGTTTTACGGTTCACCGGAGTATACGGACGTGGGGTACCGTCCCATTCAGCCGGTTGATTACAGCCATAAACTGCATGCAGGCGATCTTGGAATGGATTGCCGCTATTGTCACACTTCGGTTGAGAAGTCGGCCGTTGCCAGTGTTCCCCCAACCCAGACCTGCATGAATTGTCATTCACAGGTTGCGACGGAGAGCGCAAAATTATTACCGGTTCGCGAGAGCTGGGCTTCGGGTAAGCCGATCAAGTGGGTGCGCGTACACCTGCTGCCGGATTACGCCTATTTCGATCATAGCGCTCACCTCAATGCCGGCGTCGGTTGCGAAAGTTGTCACGGCAATGTAGCGGCAATGGAAATCGTCCGGCAGAAAGAGCCGCTCAGCATGGGCTGGTGTCTTGACTGCCATCGTGACCCGGAAGCGCATCTGCGGACGCGGGATGCGTTGACAAAGATGAACTGGATACCCCCTCAAAATCAGACCGGGTTCGCCCGTAAATTAATTGAAGAAAAACAAATTTCACCACCCGTTGATTGTTCAGGATGTCACCGATGAAGATAAACAACAAACTACAGGGAAAGGCCTATTGGCGCAGTCTCGACCAGCTCGCAGATACGCCTGAGTTTCAAAAGTTTCTGCACAGAGAGTTTCCGGAAAATGCCTCGGAACTGACCAATCCTCTCACAAGAAGAAAATTTCTAACCCTGATGGGCGCTTCGATCGCATTTGCCGGTTTGGCCGGCTGCCGGAAACCGGTTGAAAAAATCGTTCCTTATGTTAACGCGCCCGAAAATATCGTTCCCGGTATTCCGCAGCATTACGCAACGGCCATGCCCTTTGGATTGAATGCCTACGGCCTGGTGGTTGAAAGTCATGAAGGACGCCCGACTAAAATCGAAGGCAATGAGAAGCATCCTTCTACGCAGGGAAAGAGCAATGCAATAATACAGGCTTCGATTCTGGGATTATATGATCCAGACCGTTCCAAAAGTGTACAGCAAAATAATATCGATAAAAGCTGGAATAATTTTGTCACATTCTGGCGCGAACAGCACCTGCGTTTTTCCGGCAATCAGGGACAGGGACTGGTCATATTCAGCGAGTCATTTGCTTCGCCAACGCTTTATCGCCTGCACAGGCAATTTATGAAACAATTTCCGCGTGCCCGCTGGCTGACCTATGAAGCGGTCAGTGATGAAAATATTTATGACGGCCTTCGGAAACTCACCGGCCGGACATTGCAGCCGGTGCATCATTTCGAAAAAGCCAAAGTTATTTTATCACTGGAATCCGATTTTCTTTTAACGGAGAGCGAAAATATCAGGGCTAATCTTGGTTTTTCACAGGGGCGGCAGGTTGAATCGGAAAAGGACGATATGAACCGACTCTATGTTGTGGAAAATACCTTTTCCGTTACCGGCGGCATGGCCGATCACCGGCTGCGCCTGCGCAGTGCTGAGATAGCGGATTTTACGGTTGCCCTGGCCAGGGAACTGCAGAAACAGGGCCTGGTGATACAACTGCCGCTCGATGAAATCGATAACGCTGAGCACGGATTTAATGGAAAGTGGATCAAAGCAGCAGCAGCCGATCTGATTAAGCATCGTGGAGAGAGTCTGGTGGTTGCCGGCAAAAGACAACCGGCATTTGTGCATGCACTGGTTTTCGCTATCAATGATGCGCTTGCAAATACGAGTATGACGGTGGAATACAAAGAACCGGAGAACGCCCTGCTGCCCTCAAAAGATGCCTTACTGGCGTTAAAATCAATCGTCGAAAACGGGGAAGTGCAAACCCTGATCACACTGGGGGGCAATCCCGTATATAACAGTCCCGGCAATATCGATTTCGAGAATCTGCTTGGAAAGGTGAAAACATCGATACATATCGGTCCTTATTTTGATGAGACTGCCGGGGCCTGCCAATGGCATGTACCTTTGGCCCACTATCTTGAGAGCTGGGGCGATACCCGGGCAGCGGATGGCACGCTGAGCATCGTACAACCTTTGATCGCCCCCCTGTTTGGCGGACATAGTTACAGCGAAATATTCGAGCTTCTGGCCAGCGGAAAAGATGAACGGGGTTATAATGTTGTAAGGGAAACCTGGAAAAATATTCTGCCCCCGGCCGGATTTGAAGATCAATGGCGAAAAGTGTTGCACGACGGCATTCTGGAAAACAGTGCGGCCCGTTCGCAAAAACCGTCGCCGGATAAAGGACAATTCTTATCGCTGGCCGCTGATTACCGCAATAAAGGAAAAGACGCCGGAAAAGATAATCTGGAAGTTGTATTTCAGGCTTCGCCTGCACTATACGACGGGCGTTTTGCCAATAACGGCTGGCTACAGGAAATGCCTGATTCAATTACCAAGCTGGCCTGGGATAATGCGGTGTTAATCAGCCCGGCTACGGCAAAGGCTTTCGGATTGCAAAACATGGATAAAGTATCGCTCGAATTGAAAGAGCGAACTATTGAAATGCCGGTTTGGATTCAACCCGGACAGGCTGATTTTTCCGTCGTTCTTAATCTTGGTTACGGTAGGACGGCGGCCGGTCAGGTAGGTAACGGCGTTGGATTCAATACTTACAAACTGCGGCAGACGGGGAGTCCCGATATCGTTTACGGCGGCAGACTAACAAAGCTTAACGGCCGTTATAAACTGGCTAATACCCAGGATCACGGTAGCATGGAGGGGCGGCCGCTGGTACGGGAAGCCTCCCTGGATCATTACCGCGAACACCCCGAATTTGCGCCGGAAATGGTCGAGCATCCGCCGCTGAAATCACTCTGGGATGAATTTGAATATGACGAAGGCTATCAGTGGGGTATGACCATCGATCTGAATACCTGCTCGGGTTGTAATGCCTGTGTGATTGCCTGTCAGAGTGAGAACAACATTCCCGTCGTGGGTAAGGAACAAGTCTTCAATGGCCGTGAAATGCACTGGATCCGGTTAGATCGTTATTACAGCGGCGACCTGGAAGAACCGGAAATGGTGTACCAACCCGTAGCCTGTCAGCATTGTGAAATGGCGCCCTGCGAACAGGTGTGTCCGGTTCAGGCAACCGTGCACGACGGGGAAGGCCTGAATGTGATGACCTACAACCGTTGCGTGGGAACGCGTTACTGTTCCAATAACTGTCCCTATAAAGTGCGCCGTTTCAACTTTTTCAACTATACCAACGAGATGAGCGAAATTATTCAGATGGCCCAGAATCCGGATGTGACGGTGCGTTCACGCGGGGTGATGGAAAAATGTACTTTTTGTACGCAGCGTATTAATCAGTCTAAGATCACCGCGAAAAATGAGGGACGGATCCTGAAAGATGGGGAAGTTAAGACTGCCTGTCAGCAGAGTTGTCCGGCCAACGCCATCGTTTTCGGAAATATAAATGATCCGGACAGCGCGGTATCCAGGATTAAGAAACAGAACAGAAATTACACCATGCTGGGCGAGCTGAACCTGAAAACGCGCAATACTTTTCTTGCCAAACTGCGCAATCCGAATCCGGCACTGGTCAACATGGGAGAAGATATTGGATAATGGCCCGGCAAGCTTGGTTTGGTGGTCTCAAACCAACGTATTAATCCGGAAAGCCATCATTTCATTTGATAAAGGATCGCTTGGTTTAACAATGAACATTAAAAAAAGGGGATAAGCAGGCTTGTGGATATGGCAGTAAAAAATAAGGATGCGGAAATCGTCGAGCCGCCGCTGATCACCGGAAATCAGACCTTTTCATCGATCACTGAAAAAATAAGCGCAATCGCCGAGCGCAAGACACCGAAGATATGGTATATGCTGTTCGGACTGGCTTCATCGATTGCACTGATGTTTTTTGGCTTGATCGGATATCTGGCCTGGGAAGGTATCGGTATCTGGGGTGTCAATATTCCGGTTGGCTGGGGCTGGGCCATTATCAACTTTGTATTTTGGGTTGGTATTGGTCATGCCGGCACGTTGATTTCCGCGGTGTTATTTCTGTTCAGACAAAAATGGCGTACCTCGATCAACCGATTCGCGGAGGCGATGACGCTTTTTGCGGTAATCGCCGCGTTAATTTTCCCCGGTATTCACATCGGCCGAATCTGGGTTGCCTATTACATGTTTCCCTTGCCCAATCAGATGGGCATGTGGCCTAATTTTCGCAGTCCGCTGATCTGGGATGTTTTTGCCGTAGGGACCTATTTTACGGTATCACTCTTATTTTGGTATGTCGGTCTGATTCCGGATCTGGCAACCCTGCGCGACCGGGCAAAAACCAGAATACGCAAAATTGTATTCGGTATTTTTTCCCTGGGATGGCGGAACGGCAACAGGCAGTGGAAAAATTATGAGCTGGCTTATCTGCTGCTGGCCGGTTTGTCAACACCGCTGGTGCTGTCCGTGCACAGTGTGGTCAGTACCGACTTTGCAACCAGTGTGCTTCCAGGATGGCATACGACAATTTTCCCGCCGTATTTTGTTGCCGGCGCAATTTTTTCCGGTTTTGCCATGGTAATGACCCTGGCCATTATTGCCCGGAAAATTTACGGCCTGGAAGATCTGATCACCATGAAGCATCTTGAAAATATGAATAAGATTATTCTGGTGACCGGCATGATGGTCGGTTATGCCTACAGCATGGAGTTCTTCATCGCCTGGTACAGCGGCAATGAGTATGAGACCTTCGCGTTTCTGAACCGCGCGTTCGGCCCCTATGCCTGGGCTTACTGGACCATGATTTCCTGCAATGTACTGATTCCGCAATTATTCTGGTTCAAAAAAATAAGAACCCATATCGGGGCAATGTTTGTGATATCGATCTTTGTAAATATCGGTATGTGGTTCGAGCGTTTTGTCATTGTCGTCACTTCGCTGCATCGTGATTTTTTACCTTCGAGCTGGGATTATTACGTGCCTACGATCATTGATGTAGGTATGTTCGTCGGCTCGTTCGGACTGTTTTTCACGCTGTTCCTGTTATTCATCCGCTATTTACCGATGATCGCCATGTCTGAAGTTAAAGGCGTGCTGCCACAGGCCGATCCGCATCATCATGCGCATAAGGGAGGCGGACATGAGTAGTCAGAATGTTGCCGGTATGATTGCCGAATTCAAGGGACCCGGCGCGCTGCTGCAGGCTGCCAAAAAATTGCGGGACGCCGGTTTAAAAAAATATGACTGCCACTCGCCGTTTCCGATCCACGGCATGGATGACGCTATGGCGGAGAAAAGGTCCGTTTTAGGATGGATCGTCGGTATTATTGCCTTCATTGGATTGGCGGCCGGCGGTGCGCTGGAATGGTGGACCAGCGCTATCGATTACCCGGTTGTCATTTCCGGAAAACCGTATTTCAGCTACCAGGCTTACGGACCGGTAGCCTTTGCGGTGATGGTTTTATCCTCGGCATTTGCCGCGGTGATTTTTATGCTTATACTCAACGGATTGCCCAGATTTAATCACCCTGTATTTTCATCAGACCGGTTTGCCAAAGTAACCACGGACGGATTTTTTGTCAGCATCGAAGCCGGGGATCCCGCTTTCGATCCGGAAAAGACCAAAGCATTTCTGGAAGAGCTGGGCGGTGAAAATATTGAATTGCTCATTAATGAAGAAGAAGGAAGATAAATAATTATGCGTATAACGATCCGATTTGTCATGGTTAGTATCCTGCTGTTTACAATTTCTGCCTGCTATCAGGGCAAGCCGTCGGAAGAACCGCCGATTCACATCAATCCCAATATGGATACTCAGCCTAAATACGGAGCGCAGGAAGAAAGTGATTTTTTTGAGAATGGAGCAACCATGCGTATGCCGGTTCCCGGAACGGTGGCCCGCGGTGAATTAGCCGAAGATGCGCCTTTCTATTTTGGCAAAGATCAAAGTGGCGAATTGATCGACGGAATTCCCGTGCCGGTTACCATGCACTTACTGGAGCGCGGGCAGGAACGCTACGATATTTACTGCGCGCCATGCCACAGCCGGGTCGGTGACGGGCGCGGCGTGGTCGTTCAGCGCGGATATCCGCCGCCGCCTTCTTTTCATGAAGATTACGTACGGGAATACAGTGAAGGTCATATTTTTGATGTAATCAGTAACGGCATCCGCAATATGCCGGGTTATAAGCATCAGATTCCCGTTAACGACCGCTGGGCGATCGTTGCTTATTTCCGCGCCCTGCAGCGTTCGCAGAATGCGACAATCGATGATGTACCTGTTGAACTTCGCGATGAAATAAAGTAGAGAAATATTATGCAATTTGATGAAAAAAACTTTCGACTGGAGAGCGGCAAAAATATTAGCTACCGGATGCTCGGGTTGGGCGTGGTTGTGTTCCTGATCAGTTTTATCGGTTATTTCATGGATTCCAAACAGTTCTTTTTTTCTTATCTGGTGGCTTATACATTTTGGGTATCGATTGGACTGGGGGCACTTTTTTTTGTAATGCTCGGCCACCTGACCGGGGCGGTCTGGAGTCTTTCACTGCGCCGCGTCAGCGAGACGGTAATGATTGTGTTGCCTTATCTGGCGATTCTTTTTATTCCATTACTTTTCGGCTTGCACGACCTGTATAAATGGACGCATCAGGATAAGTTACTCGAAGACGTGCTGCTGGCAAAAAAATCCGGTTACTTAAACAGTGCTTTTTTTGTGATCCGAACGGTGGCTTATTTTGCTATTTGGTATTTTCTGGCCAGGAAGCTTTACAAAACCTCCGTGGAACAGGATAATAATCCGAAGGCGGAGCAGATCAAAACCATGCGCAAGATCAGCGCCGGCGGTATGGTGCTCTATGCCTTAACCGTTTCCTTTGCCGCCTTCGACTGGCTGATGTCGCTGGACGCCCACTGGTATTCAACCATTTTCGGGCTCTATTTTTTCGCCGGCGGATTTCTGGCGGCTTTGGCTTTTATCGTTATATTCGTTTATCTGTTAAGGGGGCAGGACGTCCTTAAAAATCAGATTACGGTCGAACATTATCACGACATGGCCAAACTGATTTTCGGTTTTACGATATTCTGGGGTTACATGGCTTTTTCCCAGTATTTTTTAATCTGGTATGCCAACATTCCCGAGGAAACCATTTTTTATCTGTATCGATGGGAGGGCAGTTGGAAAGTATTCTCACTGGCGCTGGTTTTCGGAAATTTTCTGTTTCCTTTTGTGGCGCTGATGACGCGGGCTGCGAAGCGTAATCTGAAATTTTTAATCTTCGTATCAATATGGATTCTGGTCACGCACTGGATCGATCTGTACTGGCTGGCCCTGCCGAATCTGCATCATCACGGTATTCATTTGTCGTGGGTCGATTTGAGTTTGTTCGTCGGGATCGGTGCAATATTTCTGGGCTTGATGTGGATGCATTTCGCGGACAAAGCGCTTGTCCCGGCCGGCGATCCGAAACTGACGGAATCCTTTCGCTTTGAAAATGCCTGATCGGGGAACCTTTAGCGGGCAAATTATTATACATAAGCGAATTCAAAGATCAGGCTCATTAACCTTAACACCAAAAGTTAAGGCCCGATTTTTAAGAGAAATGAACAAATCCTTTTGAGAGGAAAGGGAAAGCATGAGTAATGATTCCGGGTATGAAAAATCAGATGTAAATGTAAGCCAGGTTGTAGGCTGGTCACTGGTTATCATCGTTGTACTGGTAGCAATTCTGGTTTTTATGAATGAATATTTCAGCTATACCAAAGATAAGTTAATTTATGAAACCAGACTCAGACCGGAGTCCAAACAACTGCGCGATCTGCGGGCCAGGGAAGATCAGATTCTCAATTCCTATAAAGTTACGGATGCCGAAGAAGGTATTTATCAAATCCCCGTGGAACGGGCAATGAAAGTAATGGCTGATGAGGCCTATGCCCAAAGGAAAGAAGCGCAGCAAAATTAAATAGATAAAAGAGTATTATGCATAATTTAAGCTTTAAACAATTTTCGTTTTTACTTCTATCTTTTCTGTTTTTGAGTCTGATAATTCATCATTCACCGGCTACGGCCCAGGCGATCAGAGACGATATACCCGAACTGCAACAAATAGACGTTGAAGAGCGACTCGGCGAAACTATTCCGCTGGACATAAGATTTACCAATCACGCCGGGGAGGAAATCCCGTTAAAAAAATATTTTAATCAGGGTAAGCCGGTTGCGCTTGTGTTAGCCTACTACGAATGCCCGATGCTTTGTACGCTGGTTTTAAACGGCTTAACGACGGCCGCATATAAAACCAAACTGAAACTGGCGGAGGATTATCAGATATTAACCGTGAGTATCGATCCCGGCGAAACGAGCGAACTTGCCGCCGCCAAAAAGCGGGCGCACATGAAAATGCTGGAAAAAAATCCTGCGGACAGCGGCTGGGCATTTTTTGTCGGTAAACAGGATCAGATCACTCAACTGGCAGAAGCGATCGGATTCAAATATTATTATGATGAAAAACGTGATGAATATGCCCATCCGGCCCTGGTAACGCTGCTCACCGAAAAGGGAAAAATATCCCGCTATCTTTACGGTATTGAATTCAAACCGCTTGACTTAAAACTTGGTTTGCTTGAAGCCGGAGAAGGCCGTGTTGGCTCAAGTCTCGATAAACTGATTTTGTACTGTTACCATTACGATCCCGATGCGGACGGATACACTGTGCTGGCTGGAAATGTGATGAAACTGGGCGGTGTGGCAACGCTGATTATACTGGGATTATTTTTAGGTGTTTTGTGGTTAAGGGAAATCAGAAAACGTAAACATACGGATCAAACGCAAAAGGCCGGCGCTTAGGGCGTTCTATGATCTGAGAGTAAAAATTATTCCTGATAAATGAAACATCCATGATTTAGCAAACACACAAAGGCATGATTAAATAGAACCCCCACCCCTTCGCCCCTCCCCCGATGAATCGGGGGAGGGGATGGGGAGGGGGGGACAGATGAAAAAAGGAAAATTATTTTAATGGACACGACCGGAACCCTGTTTTTACCATCGGCGCAATCAACAATAGCACCTGAAGTTGATGCTCTGTTTAACTTTATCGTACTGGTATCCAGCATCCTGTTTGCTATTGTGGTTGGCGGATCGATATTTTTTGTACTGCGTTACCGGCGTCGCGGTGATAAGGAATATACACCGGATTTATCAAAAAACATCAGACTTGAAGTGCTCTGGACTGTAATTCCGACTATATTGGTATTTATTGTTTTTTTCTGGGGTTTTAAGAGTTATCTGAAAATGAACGTGGCGCCCCAGGATGCTTTGCAGATTCAGGCCACCGGACAAAAATGGTTCTGGCAGTTCGAATATGAAAACGGAGCGACCAGCACCAATGATCTGGTGGTTCCCGTGGGACAACCTGTACAGTTGTTAATGTCTTCACAGGATGTGGTACATAGTTTTTATGTGCCCAATTTCCGTGTAAAAATGGATGTGCTGCCCAATCGTTACACGTCTGTCTGGTTCGAAGCAACCAATGTGGGCCAGTACGATCTTTTTTGCACCGAATTCTGCGGCACCGGTCATTCCAAGATGATCGGGAAGGTGAAAGTAGTTAATGAGCGCGAATTCAATAACTGGCTTGAGGAAGCGGGCAGCGCCGGCGAAGGTATGGCGCTGGATGCCTTCGGCGAAAAACTGGTTACATCCAAGGGCTGTTTAACCTGCCACAGTCTCGATGGATCGCCGAATACGGGTCCGACGTTTCAGGGTATTTTCGGCAGACTGGAGCGTATGCAGGACGGCAGTGAAATTACCGTGGATGAAAATTATCTGCGCGAGTCGATTCTTAATCCCAGGGCAAAAATCGTTGAAGGCTATCAACCGGTGATGCCTACCTATCAGGGGATACTGAAAAAACGGGAAGTCGACGCGCTGGTTGCATATCTTAAAACATTGTAAAGAATAACAGGTAGCAAGATGGAATATAATGAATCCAATTATCTGAATCAGAAAAAGGGCATAGCCTCGTGGCTGTTTACGCTCGATCATAAACGCATCGGTATTCTGTACTTCTACAGCATTATGGCCGCATTTGTTGTCGGCGGACTGATGGCTTTACTTATTCGCCTGGAACTGATCCGTCCCGACCAGGTGCTTGTTGATTCCGACGGCTATAATCAGTTGTTTACATTGCATGGCGCGATTATGATTTTCCTGTTTATTATTCCCGGTATTCCGGCCATATTGGGTAATTTTGTGCTGCCTTTGATGATCGGCGCCCGGGATGTGGCCTTTCCGCGGCTGAATCTGGCCAGTTGGTATGTCTATATTTTCGGCGGTGCTTTTGCCATTTACTCAATTATAACCGGTGCGGTGGATACAGGCTGGACGTTTTACACGCCTTACAGTACGGAAAGCAATACCTCGGTCATTTCCATGACACTGGGCGTTTTCATTCTTGGTTTTTCATCGATTTTTACCGGTTTAAATTTCATTGTTACGATCCACAAACTAAGGGCGCCGGGGATGACCTGGTTTAAAACACCGCTCTTTGTCTGGGCACTCTATGCAACGGCTATAATTCAGGTACTGGCAACGCCGGTTTTGGGAATAACATTGCTGCTGCTGATTGCGGAACGCGTGCTGGGTATCGGTATTTTTGATCCGGCAATGGGCGGTGATCCGGTATTGTATCAGCATTTTTTCTGGTTCTATTCGCATCCGGCGGTCTATATTATGATTTTGCCGGGGATGGGCATCATCAGCGAAGTGATCTCGGTTTTCTCGCACAAAAAAATATTTGGTTATAAACCGATTGCTTTTTCCAGTCTGGGTATCGCCCTGGTTAGTTTTCTGGTATGGGGTCATCACATGTTTACCAGCGGTCAGTCCGAACTGGCGGCGATGATATTTTCATTCCTGACTTTTATTGTGGGCATACCGTCCGGTATAAAGATGTTTAACTGGATGGCTACCTTGTATAAGGGATCGGTTACTTTTGAGGCGCCGATGCTTTATGCGCTGTCATTTTTATTTTTGTTCGCGATTGGCGGTTTTACCGGGATCATGCTTGGTGCATTGTCAGTGGATGTCCACCTGCACGATACCTACTTTGTTGTGGCCCATTTCCACTATGTGATGATGGGCGGGACGGTAATGGCTTTCCTTGCCGGCATCCACTACTGGTGGCCGAAAATCTGGGGCCGCACGTACAGCGAGTTCTGGGCCAAAATCGGTGCAATTATTTTGTTTATCGGATTTAACATGACTTTTTTCAGCCAGTTTATTCTGGGCGCAAAAGGGATGCCCCGCCGTTATCATAATTATCTGGATCAGTTTCAGCCTCTGCACGCCTTTTCATCGGTGGGTTCATTTATCATCGGGGCCGGATTTCTGGTTATGGGGATTTATCTGATCCATTCGCTGTTTAAAGGGAAAAAAACCACGGCTAATCCCTGGGGCGCGTTGACGCTGGAGTGGACTATCCCATCGCCACCCGATCAGCATAATTTTGACAAAATACCTTTCGTGAAAGACGGGCCCTATGATTTTGACCGGATAATGGTGATTGATGATAAGCGCATCTATAAAGAGGAAGTTCCCAAAAAATTAGAAAAATGATTTCCAAATGATATAAACGATTGAGAAATTTTATGAATCAGAACACAGAGCACCCCAGTTTTCTTGCACATCATTTTTCCGAGGCGGAACAACAGCGTGAATCGGCCAAACTGGGCATGTGGATATTTTTGGTGACGGAAATCCTGCTGTTTGGCGGTTTGTTTGTCTTTTATGCCATTTACCGGGCCTGGAATCCGGATATGTTTATCAATGCCCATGTGCATCTTAATGTCTACTTAGGGACGTTAAATACACTTGTCCTGATCAGCAGCTCGGTAACCGTGGCCCTGGCCATCCGTGCCATCCAGTTAAATAAACGCAGGCAAACCATTATTCTGCTGATCACGACGATACTACTGGCTGCCGTCTTTCTTGTGGTAAAGTATTTCGAGTACAGCCACAAAATTCATTTGGGACAATTGCCCGGGCAATTTTATACTTATACCGGTATCGGGGGTACAAATCCCCATGTGTTCTTCAGCGTCTATTTTATGCTGACCGGCCTGCACGGCATTCACGTTATCGCCGGGATGGCCGCGATTTTATGGGTTCTTGTAAGAACGTATAAGGGGCATTTTTCCGGTGAATATTATACGCCTGTTGAAAATGCCGGCTTGTACTGGCATCTGGTGGATTTAATCTGGATTTACCTGTTTCCGTTATTATACCTGGTGGGATAGTATGATGAGTGATAAAAGTGAAAAACATACGGCCGAACATGTTCTGCCTCTAAAATTATATATGGGCGTGGGCGCCGCATTGCTGGTGTTTACGGTCATTACCGTCGCAGTCTCGTTTGTTGATTTTGGCGGATTTAATCTTGTCGTCGCCATGCTGATCGCTACGATTAAGGCATCACTGGTAGCGCTGTTTTTTATGCATCTTTTGTATGATAACAAATTTTTTCTGACCATATTTATAATCGCACTGGTTTTTGTGGCAATCTTCATTATACTGACGATGTTCGACACCCTGCAGCGCGATGCCATAGATACGATCAAAGGGAAACCGATTATCGAAGAAGCCAGGATCTACCGCGACACCGCCGCGACTGTCAATGAAGATACAACCGCAATCATGACTGAAGACACTACCACGTCCGGTGCTGAACAGGCAAAGGAAGATTAGTTTCGATCAAACCCGATTTCGGTTATATTCCGGTAAAATACGCTGCGCACTTATAAATATAAAATATTTAATAAACTAAATGAGTATTCACCGCCAGGTTCTGGGACAGGTATTCAATGATAATGCGCTTCATGTGCAAACAGACAGCGGCAGTCAGATTTACAGTCTGCTCTTTGACTGCGGTGAAAATTGTCTTACCGTAATGCAGCCGGCGCAGATTCAGAAAATCGATCATCTATTCCTGTCTCATTTTCACCTCGATCATTTTGCCGGTTTCGACACCTTTATCCGGCATAATTATAATCGTGAAACCAAACCGGTTCACATTTGGGGGCCGGAAGGTGCGGCAGACTTCATACAGCATCGTTTACTGGGATTTGAATGGAATCTGCTAACGGAATTATCGACGCGCTGGATTATTCATGAAATCGGGAAAGAGTGCATAAAGGAAATTTCCCTTTATGCCCGCGAACGGTTCCGTGAGCAGCACCGTGATCAGCAGAAAAATTATACCGGTTTGATTTTCGGAAACCGTGATTTCCGGGTTTATGTACTGAATTTAAATCATCGTATACCGTCATTAGGTTATATCGTTTGTGAGCAGCCCCGAAAAAATATACGGACCGAGGCCCTGGATAAACTGGGTTTGGAACCGGGTCCCTGGCTGGAAGATTTAAAAAACAATGCCGGGCGAGGTCCGGAGCAAATGATCATCGACGGCAAATCATTCGATCGTGAATACTTAGAAAAACTACTGTTGCGCATCCGGTCCGGCAGCAGCATCGCTTATCTGACTGATTTCATTTATGAAGCGGATGAGCTTAAAAAACAGTTTCAAAACCTGCCGGCAGCCGATATCTGTATCTGTGAAGCGCAATATTTAAACGAGGACCGGGGGCTGGCGACGATCAATTATCATTTAACAGCCGAACAGGCGGCGCGCATTGCCCTGCTACTGAAGGCGAAACAGCTTGTGCTGTTCCATTTTTCAAGACGCTACCGGGCCGAGCATTTGCCTGATTTTTTGGCTCAGGCCCGGGCCGTTTTTCCGCGAACCAGTCTCGGTTTCGATGTGCAGGATGCAGATGCTGAAGAATGATACATAAATGAAACATCCATGAGTTTGCAAACACACAAAGGCATGATTAAACAGACATAAGGCTTTCGCCCCATCCCTCCCGCCAAGGCGGGATGGGGAGGGGTGGGGATTTTAAACAGATGAAGAGAAATATGGAAAATAGTATGCATGATATTATCATTACCGGAGCCGGCCCCATTGGTATGGCCTGCGCCATCGAAGCTCAGAAGGCCGGCCTGAAGGCTAAAATTCTTGAAAAGGGTGTGCTTGTAAATTCGATATATCACTTTCCCGTCAGAATGACATTTTTCTCCACATCGCAATTGCTGGAGATCGGCGATGTTCCGTTCATCTCCCATCGTGATAAACCGACACGTGAAGAAGCGCTGGAGTATTATCGTCGCGTAGCCCAGGCCTGGAATCTGGACATTCATCTCTATGAATCGGTGCAATCGCTTGAACCGCAGGATACGGGTTATGGTGTTATAACCCCAAAAGGCCGGTATCGTGCCCGATCAATCATCATTGCCACAGGATTTTACGATACGCCGAATTTGTTGAACATTCCGGGAGAAGATTTGCCTAAAGTAAAGCACTATTATGATGATCCGCATCCCTATTTTAATCAGCGCATTGCGGTTATCGGCGCCGGTAATTCGGCAGCGGACGTGGCCCTGGAAACCTATCATAAAGGTGCGCAGGTGACTATGGTCGTGCGTGAACCTGAGCTCAAACCCGGCATCAAATACTGGATCCGGCCGAACATTGAAAACC
Organism: uncultured Calditrichaceae bacterium; assembly: GCA_964467525.1. Lineage (GTDB taxonomy): Bacteria > Calditrichota > Calditrichia > Calditrichales > Calditrichaceae > CAYXRA01. The sequence continues at coordinate 1,312 of CAYXRA010000019.1, read as the reverse complement.
GCATCAAAGAAGGTTCGATTAAGGCCTGCTTTAACAGTACCGTCGAAGCCATCCGCGAACATGAAATTGATATTAATACACCGGATGGAAAACTAACCATCGGAAATGATTTTGTTCTGGCCATGACCGGCTATCGTCCGGACTATACTTTCCTCAGAAAAACAGGCATCCGCATCACCGATGATGACGTAAGCACCCCGCAAATCAATCCCGATACACTGGAAACCAATCTGGCAAATGTTTTTATGGCCGGTGTCGTATGCGGGGGATTGAATACCAGTCGCTGGTTTATTGAAAATGCCCGTGAGCACGCCGAGAATATTGTGCAATGTATTTTGAGCAGGCTAAACGGATAGTATAAAGCAGTGCAAAAACGCAGCCCGGCTTACGCTGAAAAGCAATACAAATCTGATAAATTTAATTTTCATATTTTCACCGCGGGTATATTATGCAGTGTGTTTTCTTTTGTTTGTGGTGTAGTGCTTTAAAAAGACAGATGGCGTAACCCCGGTGTGCTGTTTGAAGGCATTGCGAAAGGCATTGCGATTGCCGAATCCGCATTCACAGGCCAGGGCGTCCAGTGTGTAGCGGTCGCCTTCACCCTCGGATATTTTATGAATGAACGCCTCGATCCGTAAGGCATTAATATAGGCGGTAAAGGAAACATTAAGTATTGAGTTTATCGACCTGGACAGGTACGTCCGGTTGGAAGACAGCGCTTCAGCCGCTTTTTGAATCGTCAATTCATGATCAAGATAGACTTTCTCTGTTCGGCACAACCTCTCGAAACGGTTTACCAATTCTTTCATTTGCGAATCAATTTCCGGCGGAGCTTGCGACTTGTCAACGGTTTGTCCGGGCGTTGAGGGACGCTGTTCCTTCCCGTCCGGTTTTTTAAAGTAGCGCGGATATCGTTGGCGGAAGAAGAAATACGCGCCTGCAGTCAGCGCCAGGATTGAGGATAAAACGAGTAACAACATATTCCGTTCGGATTTCACCAGTGTCAACGTGCTTCGCGTCTTATCATGCTTACTCTCCGCCAGCAGCACCATGGCCCGGGTCAAACTACTAATCCGTTGCAGAGAATCCGACAGTACCATTGATTTATTCAGATCGTAAAAAGCGCAAGGGGAGTCGCCCAAACCGGTCTGAATTTTTGAGGATAGCACGTAGGCGTCGACCACCGCATGCAGTGAAACGCGCGGAGCAGCGGCTAATTCGAACAATCGTTTTATATAGGCGGCCGCCGTCTTATATTGCTTTTCCTGGTAAGCAAAAAAACTTTTCCAGTAATACAAATCCACCTTTACGT
>CAYXRA010000018.1:0-42838 GCA_964467525.1 uncultured Calditrichaceae bacterium | reverse complement strand
ATTATGATCGACCGCAAAGGTATTTTTTCATTTTTGCTGATTACTTTCTGTATTACCTACCTCGTGGAAGGCGCGCTTATTTTTTCCGGATTCAGGGTTGACGATACGCCCGCACTTTACGGCCAGTTAATTATCGCAGCCGTCATGTGGGCGCCGGCATTTTCCACCGTAATCACCGTCAAATTCATCACCCGCGAAGGATTCGCCAATACCGGTTTGCGCATCGGCAAGCTGAAACCGTACCTGATTTCCGCGCTGCTCGTTCCGGCCTGTTTCATTATTATCTATGCCCTGACCTGGCTTTTGGGTCTGGGTCAGCCTGACTGGCAACTGACGGAATTCCGTTCCATGCTGCAGTCGGGCGGGGCGGATATCTCAGAACTGCCTCCGCCGCAAATCTTTTTACCGGTCCTGTTTCTGGCCAGTCTGGTAATCGGACCCTTTATAAACGGGATTTTCGGTTTCGGTGAAGAACTGGGCTGGCGCGGTTACCTGCTGCCCAAACTGATGACGCTGGGCAAATTGAAAGCGTATACCGTCCTCGGTATCATTTGGGGACTCTGGCACGCACCATTGATACTGATTGGCTTTAACTATCCCGGCTACCCAATTTCCGGCGTCATTGCAATGATGGGATTGACAACGGCTTTAGGTATCTATCTGAACGAAATGACCCTGCGCTACCGCAGCTCGCTGCTGGCGGGATGGATTCACGGCACTTTTAACGGACAATCATACGGTATCTGGCGGATTCTGTTTCCAGATGTCAACCCTCTTCTTGGCGGCATTACCGGGCTCGTCGGCATTGCCGTGTGGCTGATGGTTGGTTTGCTGATGATGATCCGTATTGGCAAAGGCAAATACTGAAGTTTTTATTGTAGCTTAGAAAAAACAAAATACCCCACGAATACTCTTGCGGGGTATTGATTCATTTCGACCATCAAATGGCGCAGGTATGTTTTAAGTTACTTTCTCAAAGCCACTTTAACACTGCGACCGGATTTGATCAGATCCAGTTTATCCTCGCGGGCCAGCCAGCCGATGGCGGCATTAAGCAGAAATGCATCACTGTTTAGCGTATTCTTTAATTTGGTGATAGTCATTTCGCCGTTCGCATCCAGCGTCTGATACACTTTTCCGGACAATTCACCTATGGATTGAATCATTGTTACCTCCTTTTATATTGTAAAAATTTCCGGCAAAAATAGCCTGACTTTCCGCATTTGTCAAGTTAATAATTTGTAAAACAATAATAGTCGATTTTGTTGGCTTTTGAAACGGCCAGGCAGTTCATGCTGAAGCTTACCCGAGAGGATCGAAGCACATTCAATATTTATTGATTACAATTTCCATATTATCCAACCAATGGTTATCTTTGACATGCAGGTATATAAAAATGGAGTCGCCAATTGAAGACAGATACATATTTAAAGCAATATATTAAAAAATTGAATCACAGAGTCCGCTCGCTGGAACAGCGCCACAAACGCATGTCCTGGTGCCGGCTGACCATTGTCCTCATCGGCCTGAGTCTGGCAATACCGGCTCTTTATTACAGCGATGAACTGCTAAGCGCCCTGGCGTTGTTTTTTCTGATCGTTGTATTCAATTTTGCAGGGTTTTTTCACCGGCGTCTGTCACACTCGATTAAAAATCACAATTTGTGGGAAGATATCAAAGAAAAGCATTTAGCCCGGAGTCAATTAAACTGGGATCAATTGCCGGAGCATGGTTTTCGCACTGACGAAAAGCATCCCTTTGCCAATGATCTGGATATCGGCGGACGCTTTTCCTTGCTGCGTCTGCTGGATAGCTGCACGACCGAAGGCGGCGGCGCGTTGCTGCGTTCCTGGCTGCTCGAAACGAATCCGAATCTGCAAATCACACGGCGGCGGCAGCAAATTATCAGGGAAATTAAACCGCTGATCCGTTTCCGTGATAAACTTACTTTGAACGCCCTGCAGGTATCGGAAACCCGATTTGATGGTGCGCATCTGCTTAACTGGCTGAAACGAAGCGCAGCGCGGCAATTGCCGGTATGGCTGATCCCCGCCCTGCTTACACTCGCCTCCGTCAATATCCTGCTTTTTGCGGCTTATCTTGCGGGGAGTCCACCCTATTTTCTGATCGTCCTGATTATTTACATTGTTCTGTTTTTCATGAACAGCCGCCTGCTCGGACATTTTTTTTCGGAAGCGGTTACGCTGAGCGATGAGCTTAAAAAATTAAGCGCCGTACTGCTTTATCTGGAACGCTATCCTTTTGAGGCAGACAGCGCCCTGGGAACCGTATGCGCTCCTTTGCATAAAAAAAACGGCCGGCCCTCAAAAAGCATCCGCCGTGTCAACCGCCTGCTGGCATTGATCGGAATACGTATGAATTTCATCACACAGATTCTGATCAACATAATTTTGCCTTACGATTTTATTCTGCTGCGTGTCTTAAACCGGCAAAAGTCGGCAATCGCCGGACTGCTGCCCGGCTGGCTTGACACCTGGCATCAGGTCGAAGCCTTCAATGCCCTGGCCAATTTCGCCTGGTTGTTCCCGGATTATCCTTTTCCGGAAATATCCGGCGATATCCGGAAAACGCCCTTATTCCGATCAAAAAATCTCGCACATCCCTTAATTCCGGCCGGGGGACGAATCGGCAATGATTTTCAGCTTGAAAAGCAGGGCGATATCGTACTGGTGACCGGTTCCAATATGTCCGGTAAAAGTACCTTTTTGCGTACCATCGGGATTAATCTGAGTCTGGCCTTTGCCGGGGCGCCGGTCTGTGCCGATTTTGTTTCAGCGAACCTGTTCAGAATTTACACCTGTATCAATATCAGCGATTCCCTCAGCCACGGCATATCCTATTTTTATGCCGAGGTTAAGCGACTCAAAAATCTGCTCGATGCCCTGCAAAAAAACGATCCGCTGCCGCTGCTTTTTCTGATTGATGAAATTTATAAGGGCACCAACAACCGCGAACGGCTGAGCGGCAGCAGGGCCTATATCAAAGCGCTGGCCAAAAGTGAAGGACTGGGCATCGTCACCACCCACGATCTGGAGTTAACGGCGCTGAATGAGAAAATTCCATCGCTGACCAATTTTCATTTTCAGGAACATATCGAAAACGATAAAATGACATTCGATTACAAACTGCGCCCCGGTCCCTGCCCCACCACCAATGCCCTGAAAATCATGGCCCTGGAGGGCCTGCCGGGAGAGGAATGATTTGGGGATTGAAATACTGGATTGCCGGATATTGGGGATTGAGTGGTTTGTTAAATTGGCAATGGATATTGGATTTTAAAACCTGATTACCGGATCCAATTTTCTATGGTCAAGTTTCCAATGCGTTCAAAATGTTTGATATTTCCGGTTATCAGTTTATCACATTTCGATAAGCAGGTTGCGGCGATGAAGATGTCGGCATCGGCAAGCGGATTGCCTTTTTTTATTAAATCTGCTTTAAATTCCCCGAATCGCTGCAATATTTGAATATCCGTATTGATTACATCGATTGAAAGATTGTCCTATGTTCGTAGATGTCTTTAATAATGTCTTCCTTGAGCGATCATCTTCCCATTTTGACGTCAAATTTCGCCAGATACCGACTTGTAATTCTTTGGTAATATTCGATTTGATATCGGGTAAATGACCAGACTTTTTATCCAAACTTTTTTCAAAAATAACCACTTTTCTTTCTTCATTTTCCTCTTTACTCTTTCCGCATTTCCTCATTTACAAACGACCCAAACCCCGAACTCTGCATTTCCCGGTAGCCTGCCTCTTCCCTGAGAATGATATAAGCTTCCACCTCCGGCCTGGATTCCACCCATTGCATACCCTTATCCGCGCCCATGACCATAATCGCTGTGGCCATGGCATCGGCCAGAACGCACTCGGGCGCGAGAACCGTTACCGAGGCCACGCCGTTGACTATCGGCCGCCCCGTCTGCGGATCGATGGTGTGGGTATAGGTTTGATCTTCAGAGACAAAATACTGGCGGTAATCGCCGCTGGTGGCCATAGCCACATCAGTCAGGGCCAATATCTTTTTCAGATTTTTTCCGGGCCGCGCGCCAAAGTCGGGCTGATCGACGCCGATCCGCCACGGTTCCCTGCCCTTCAATCCTTTGACTACCACCTCGCCGCCGATTTCAACCAGAAAATTCGTGAATCCCTTTCGCAGCAGCAGTCCGGCAACCACGTCCACGCCGTAGCCCTTGGCAATGGCGCTCAAATCCAGTTCCGGATGCGGGATACTTTTGGCAATGGTCGAATCATTGATAATTTGCAGGTGCTGTGTGCCGATGCGCTCCAAAACAGCGTCAATCGAATCCTGCGGCGGCGGTGCATCAATAGTTCCTTTTGTGCCGAATCCCCATAAATCGACCAGCGGCGCCACGGTGACATCAAATGCGCCCTGCGATTCCTTATGCATTTGAACGGCCAGGCGCAGCACTGCTACAAATTCAGAGGATACCTGCATTGGCGCTTCGGAGTGACGGCGGTTGAAACGTGATATTTCGCTATCCTTCTGATAGGTGGACATCTTGCGGTTAACCTCTTTTAGATGTGTGTCGATATCTTTTTTCAGATTTTCTAATAACACTTCATTCATGGACGGTTCGACCAGCTTAACCATGTAATTGGTGCCCATGGTGCGACCGTCGATACGATGAAGCCTTTTTTCCGCACAACCGAAAAGCGCAAAAATCAGGAAAAATATCAGAACTTGTTTAATCATCATTAGCTCGCTTTTTCACATTTTCTATTTTGAGTTTTCTGTTTTAACGGGATGAAGATGCAGTGTACTGACAGTCCGGTCCTTTACGCCTTCCCGGGAACTTGGCACCGTCCAGTATTGTCCTGCTTTCCACAATTCAAGGAAATCCATGAAATGGCGGCTCCAGGGATTGCCGGAGTTACCGGCGGGCAGTACCATAGCCGCCTGATCGATATCTGAAAAATCGAGCACAAACCGCCAGCTCGGGGCAACCAAAACCTCATAGTATCCGCTTTTCTTTTCATCCCTTTGCGTAAAGGATGCATTCAGCGTCCCGGCCGAACCATGCCATGCATAAGGACCTTTTTCCAGTCCCAGCACGCCTGAGAGAACGGGGATAAATGAAAAGGGGTGCTTCATGGTCAGGCTGAGGCGCCTGCCCCAGTTTTCATCTTTCAAATCCTTTAGCGTTTTTGTTAAGGCCTGCCGGACAACCATACGTTTTGTTTCTAAAGTATCCGGAGTATTGACATTATCGAACCAGGCGCTGCTGTCTTTTTTAAATATTTTTTCAAGATTGTATTTATTGACCCGTTTTTCCAGATCGCCCAGTTCATCCTTAAACACAGCCTGACTAAAATTATCCATGAACAAATGTATAAAAGGTGTTACTTTGCTGTTCCTTTCCGCAGAACCATCCCATTCAGTCATTTTTGCTGCGAGTTCTGCGTATCCTGATTCGGCTACCAAACCGGACAATGATTTTGCCCAGCGCACCAGATAGCGATCTTTCAAATCCAATTGAAATTGGCGCATATTTTCCACCGAAAACTTTTCCTGTGATTGAAGCAGTTCATTGATACGCAGGATACGATCGGCGGCGAAATAACCGGGCAGTTCATAACCGATATTTTTTTCATCCTGCTTATTATTGGAGGTGGCCAGCCAGCCGCGGGACGGATTGTACGCATGCGGGGTTTTTTCAAGCGGATAATAGCCCAGCCAGTCATATTCCTCTGTCCAGCCGGGGACAGGCAAATTATGCGTGGTTTGCGGCCGGATCGCTATCGGCGTGCCCAGTTGATAACCGATATTCCCATCGATATCCGCATAAGTCCAGTTAGCATCCAGGGCGCCGAACCTGGTAACGCTGCGCCTAAAATCTTCAAAATTATTGGTCGTTATCAGGTCAAATCCCGCCGATACGGAGAGCGCCAGATCGGCATCGAATCCGGCCCACTTCAGTGTATAGACGCGTTCCAAACTGTCATTCTGAAATACCAGCGGACCATGACGCGATATTTTAACATCCAGGGTTTCCGGTCTGCTTTGCCCGGAAATTTTTATGATCTCCCGGTGACTTTCAAAGGGCAGCCAGCCATCGGGAGTCAGATAGGCGCTGGTATCGATATTCACTTTTTCAATGTAGTATTCGTTGACATCGATACCGCCAACCGTAAAGGCATAGGCGATTTTACGATTGTGACCCATCACCAAAAAAGGCAGACCGGGCGTTGAAATGCCAAGGGCATCAATACCTTCTTCTTCGATGTGCAAACCGAGAAAATACCAGAACTGAGGCAGACGCGTTATGTCCAGATGAGGATCGCTGGCAAAGATAGACGCACCGTTTGTGCTGCGTTCCGGCGTGGTTACCCAGGAATTGGAAGCGCGCGACATCAAAAACGGCGCCAAACTGTTTTCAATGATTTCAGCAGCAGCCCGGTCGCGGATCCAGTCAGTTAAAGGATTTCCTTTTTGCGAAACAACTTTATCTTCCTCCTTCTGTATTTGACTGCCCTGCGGTACAGTGAACGGCGCCCAGTCCGGATAGCTGTAAAGCAATTCCTTTATACGCAGACTGTCCGATTTTTCCAGCATTTCTACAATAGCGGCATCCGGACTCATCATGAAATTGGAAAACCAGGTCTGAAAACTGAATATGGTTACACAATCGAGAATTCTCCACGGTTCAAAATCCTGTCCCAGTAATTGATATTCAAAAGGCAATGCACCGCAGTGATCTGCGTAATAGTTTACACCTTCGGTGTAGGCCTTTAAACGGCGCAGGTCATCCACAGGCACCCTGTCAAGATATTTGCGCACCAGTCGTTCATGTCCGATCGTGCGTTGATATTTGTCCATATCCAGAGTAACCGCGCCCAGCAATTCCGAAAGACGGCCTGCTGCGACCCGGCGGGTCATATCCATCTGAAAAAGGCGGTCGGCAGCATGCAGGTATCCGAAGGCAAAGTAGGCATCCTGTTCCGTTTCAGCCCAGATTTGCGGAATGCCCATGGCATCGAAGGTAATTTCCAGCGGCCGGTTGATTTGGCTGATTTCGAGCACACCGCTCGTTTCGGGAAGCGATTTTTCCAGTAAAACATAACCATATATCAAAAAGCCTATCAGCGCAAAACCGATGACTGCCAGAACAATGATAAGAATTTTGATGCATTGAGGTTTCATGAATATCCTTTTATGACTATGGAATTTGTGAAGATATTTACAGCAAATATAATAGAAATTTTCATTAGATAAAAGCAGAACTTACCATAATCAGATTAAAAATATAATTGTACTTGGGAAAGCGTCCGCTATTTGATATATTGCCGTAACGGGATTTCATTCAAGGTTTAATTAAAATTTCAAACGAAACGGCTGTTGATTATGCAAAAAATTATTTATGAACCCATCGGTATCATTCATTCGCCTTTCAGCAAACCGGAGGGCATGCCCATTCAACCTTCGGCAGGGAAAGGCATCAGGGGACATATTATAGTTAATGAAGCCTATGCGGAAGGACTGGACGACTTAGACGGCTTTTCGCATATTTATCTGCTCTACCATCTGCATCTTTCGAAATCGTATAAGCTGAAAGTGGTGCCGTTTCTCGACGACCGGGAACGCGGTCTGTTTGCCACGCGGGCGCCGAAACGGCCCAATCCGATCGGTTTATCGGTTGTCAAACTGTGCGGTATTACATCGAACAGGATTGACATAGAAAATATCGACATCGTTGACGGAACGCCATTGCTGGATATTAAACCCTTTGTTTCAGAAATGAATGAAAATAGCGATTACAAAATCGGCTGGCTGTCAGAATATAAAAAGGAAATCAATTCAAAAAGATCGGATCATCGCTTCAGTTAATTTCATCATTTCTCACATAATAAACGGAGTATGCAGTATTTACCTTTTGACTTATTGATAATTTAAATTTATTCGATCTTGATATAACAAAAATCCGTTATCTGCCCGATCAAATAACAGAATTGGGGGAAATCTATGAAGGCAATTAAACGATCCAAACTGAGTTTACAGGGTCTCGCCGCGGGTGATACCTTTGGTCAGCGTCTTTTCGACAGACGGATGCGTTCGCACTTAAAATCAAAAACATACCCGGAAGGCATCTGGCGCTGGACCGATGACACGGCGATGGCCATTTCTATTGTCGAGGTGCTGCGCGACCACGGCCGTATTGAGCAGGACCTGCTGGCTTCTAAATTCGCCGAACGCTACCGACTGGAACCGAATCGCGGTTATGGATCGGGCGCCCACTATATTTTGGAACAAATCGGCCAGGGCGGCGACTGGCGCAAGCTGGCGCCGGGCCTGTTCGACGGCGGTTCATTCGGCAACGGCGCGGCCATGCGCATTGCGCCACTGGGCGCCTATTTTGCCGGTGATCCGGATCGCGCAAAGGAAGAAGCGATTAAATCGGCGGTCATTACGCACAGCCATCCCGAAGCTTCTGCCGGCGCCATTGCCGTGGCTGTTGCCGCCGCACTGACTGCTTCCGAAGCCAATCTCAATCGCACCGACTTTATCAGCCGGGTTGAACATTTTATCCCGGAAAGTGAAGTGCGCACAAAAGTCAGCTTATCAAAAAATATCCCGTCAGGCGATACGTTTCGGGCTGCCGATACGCTCGGCACGGGAATGAATATTTCAGCACAGGATACGGTGCCTTTTTGCATCTGGTGTGCGGCGAACCATTTAAACGATTTTGAAGCGGCACTGTGGCAAACCGTGTCCGGCGCCGGCGACCAGGATACGACCTGCGCCATCGTGGGCGGCATTGTCGCGCCTTCCGCCGGAACCATGCCACGGAAATTGCTTGAACATATCGAACCCTTGCCTGAACTTTAATTCCTGCAGATTTTTTGTTCGCTGTTTTTTTATGAGATGTCAATTTTTAATATTTTGAATTTTATGACAATATGGATTAAAATAACCGCATCATGAATGAATCTATCATTTTACGACCTGTACGCCCGGATGATATCCCCGGATTTTTCGAATATCAACTGGATCAACAGGCGAATTTTGTGGCCGCTTTCACTGCCAAAGACCCCACCGACCGCAAGGCTTTCGATGATCACTGGAAAAAAATTACAGCAGATAAAAACATCTTCATCAGAACGATTATTTTCGGTGAACAGATCGCCGGATATGTACTGAGTTATGAAACGGACGGCGCACCGGAAGTCAGTTACTGGCTGGGCAAAGACTATTGGGGAAAAGGTATCGCAACGCGGTCGCTTAAACTTTTTCTCAATGATGTCAGTAAAAAACGCCCCATTTATGCCCGCGTTGCCAAAGATAATATCGGATCAATTCGTGTTCTGGAAAAGTGCGGATTTAAAATAATCGGACTAATGCGCGGCTTTGCCAATGCCCGCGGAAAAGAAATCGAAGAATTAAAAATGGTATTAAAATGAGGCCGGATCATTCTGTCAGACATCTTATGTTATATAAACATTGTAACAATCCATGGGAATATGAAAGCCAATGAAAAAACAAAATGAAAACTATCGTATTATTCCGTTCCCGAAAGTAAGGCATATCTTTGTTGAACTGTTAAACCGGGGCCGGCGGCGGAACACCATTCATGCTTTCATTGAAACGGATGTGAGCGTCATCCGTGATTACATCCGCAGGAAAAAAGAAGAAACCGGCGCATCCTGTTCATTAACCGCTTATATCGCTTTCTGCCTAAGCAAAGCGCTGGATGAGCACAAACATATTCATGCATACCGCAAGGGCCGATCCAAACTGGTTATATTTGAAGATGTGGATATCGATGTTGCCATTGAAAGAAAACTAAAGACATCGAACGCGCCCGTGCTTCCCCTAACCGTGCGCGGAGCAAATAAAAAATCATTTTCCGACATCCATCATGAAATCAGAAAAGCCCGGGAAGAAAAGGTGGAACAAACCAACCGATCGTTAAAATTATATCTGGCTTTGCCGCGTATGATTGAGCAGTTCATCATGCGCATTTTCTGGCGCCGTTATTTTGCCAATCCTTTTTTACGCAGAAAATCCGGCGGCATGGTTATGATTACAGCGGTGGGTATGTTCGGCAAGGGCATCGGCTGGGGACTGCCCATTGCCAATCATACATTGGGCCTCACTTTGGGCGGCATCGATAAAAAACCAGCAGTGATTGATGATGAGATCGTCGTTCGCGAATTCATGGCCATGACCTTCAGCTTTGATCATGATGTGGTCGACGGCGCACCGGCGGCAAGATTTATCAAACATTTCAGGGCATTGATTGAAAAGGGATTTGGGCTGGATGAATAAAGAACATCATCAACTAAAGATTTTTTGTATAATCAAGTATAATGTCATTTTTTTGAAATGCTTTATCCTGTTAGTTTTAGTTCAGGCCTGTAAGTTCGAATCCACTACTTCTCTTGAGAATGACAGCTCCACCTTGTCAAATTGTTTTGTAAGCTATTATCCAACAGGATGTAACGGCGAACCGCTGATCATAATTTATATGAGATATCCGGAAACTGCCTATTTTGCTGGTTACCAAGTTGGATGTTTCGTTGATACGAGCGCAATTGTTTATTCTGACCAGTACAGGATTATAAAGGCCGACGAATACTTCTATAATGGACATATGATGCTTTCAACCGGCAATAACATCATGGCTTTCGGCGAGAGTGAATGTGTATATAAAGTATCAGGAAAGGCAGATTTCACCGGTGGAGTCCACGGCGATGAGCTACTCATGTCCATATCCTTTTTACTGGATAACAGTCCAATTGATTTCGAGGGAAAAACGGTTCTTATCCCCTGTGAGCAATTCGCATACCATCAAAAAACGACTACCCATGAATCCGCCATATCAGATAACGGCATTATTTCACCAAACCCGGATCATCCCGTGGAAACCATTCATGTAAAACACACCATATTTAAAAATGTCGGATATGAGACCACAAACCAGTTAATCTGGCAAAAAGAAGTTGCTGTTGAGTTTTGGTATCACGGGATAGCCAGCATTTCCAAATCAAACGGCACCTCCTTTTTTAGCGAAAGTGATTCCATTTTGTATCATGCTACGGGAAATAACGCTTTTTTGATTAATAGTGCTGACGGTGCAAGAACCATAGTTTATAAAAATGAGGATACCGGGCTATCCGCGAAAGTCAGCAGTCGACTTATTCAGCCGCAGGAAATGGATTCCCTTTGTACACTCAGGGTCTGGGATACGGAACATTATAGCAAGTACTACCGTTCATTTACGCCGCTGCAAAATCCCGGCCCGAACGAAGTCTGGGAAAGTACCATGTCTGTTTATCATTTCCGAGATTGATAGATAGTTTACTTTAATCGAAATTTTAAAAACTTGTATAATTCAGGAGTGACTAAAAAAATTTAGAAGGTCGCCAATTTTAGTCTCTACAAGACAAATGTGCTCATCGGCAGCGCCATAGTAAATGAGTATCCGTTCATTTTCCGTTTTTACCCAGCCGTTACAAAAAACCACATTGGGGAAAAATCCGCTGCGTTCGCAATCCATTTGCGGAGTCATGAAGGGTTTCGTGGTGCGTTTAATTACTTTTGCCGGATTGTCCAAATCGAGTAAACATAAATGATGGGAATAAACATCTTTCTCGCCGCAGCCGTGATATAGCACCAGCCAGCCCTGCTGCGTTTCAATGGGCTGCGGCCCGGCGCCGATCTTTTGTTTTTCCCAGCGATTTTCCAGCGTATGCAGCAGCGGCCGGTTATTGCCCCAATGCAGCAGGTCCTCAGATTCGGCGATCCAGATGGACGGTTTGCTGAAAGGTTCGGTAAGAGGTCTGTGCAGGATATAATATTTGCCATTGATTTTTCGCGGAAAAAGACAGGCGTCTTTATTTTGCGGCGGCAGAATCATCCCATGACGTTTTACATGAATAAAATCTTTTGTAGACGCCAGCGCCACTCCATAACCGCTGCCGGAGATGGCCGTGTATGTGATAAAAAAGGTGTCATCGATTTGGGTGATCCGGGCATCCTCGACGCCATAAGCTTCATCGGGACGGTCCGCTATCATAAAAGGTTCCGGGGCTATAGTAAAACGGATGCCGTCGCTGCTGCGCATCAGCCGCAGATGACTGATCGATGTAAGATAGCACTTGCCGTCGATCCGGAACTTACGCGGATCGGAATCATCGATAATATGGTTCGAATCTTTTTGCCAGGTTTTGATTTCCAGTCGCTGCGGATCACCGTCGAAACACATTACCGGCGCTTTAAGCAGGCCGTGTTCCCGCAGCGGAGCTTCGGCCACCCGCGCAAGCAGCAAAATTTCTTCATTAAACCTTACCGCCCCGGGATTAAAAACACCGATGATGTGAAATCCGGGAATCGAGCTAATCAGATCATCTTTTGTAATCAGCGGATTTTGGGCGGCGCGTTGGATCATTTATTTTTCCCCTGACTTTTTATCCTGATAATAATCATTAAATATTTTCCTGGCCACCGGATTGTTTTCCACAGCCTGAACGGTTAGCAGAGCCTCGATTGTGGATTCGGCGCCGGAATTCATGTTTATTTCATCAGCGCTGTTGATACCGTCATAACAACGTCCCGTTTCCGGATCGTAAATCATTTTGTCCGCCGGATTTCTTCCCAGCAGCCAACAGGCAATGTCAGCGGCGCGTTCAGCGTAAAGCGGATTTCCGGTGATTTCATTAGCTTTCAGACTGGCCAAAACCATCGGCCGGATACCGTAGGCGATTTGTTCAAACTTTTGCTTATCAGTCATTTTCAGGCTGTCATTCTTTTCAATGGAAAAGCTTTTCAAATGATCGACCTGCAATAAAAAGGGATAGAAATGATCGATTTCAAGCAAAGCGGCGTTAATGTAATCTTCTCTGTTCATCAATTCTCCGGATTTTAACAGGGCATCCGACTGCGTATTGCCGTAAGCATGCCACTGATTGCGCCAGCTCATAAATGCACCGAAAGGGAGTTGTGCCGAATCGCCAAACTGCGTTTGCAGCAGGCCGTCGGCAAATAAGTTGATTATGCTTTTAATTTTTTCCGATGCTGCGGTTTTTTGTGCGGGGACCAGTCCAAGCAGCGCTACCGCCGCCTGATCGCCCGCACTTTCCACGGGCAGCCAGAGGGGATGTTTAATACCTTCCTGTTCGGCAAACTGATCGTATTTATCCTGATAAGCGGACATAGGTTCAACCAGCTTGCTGATTGAACTATCCAGCCTGGCAGTCCATGCCTCATTGGTATTTTTATAAAATGCCAGCGCTTCGCCCATGGCCCAGAGCGCCCGCCAGCTCCACCAATTGCCGACCGGCTGACTGTTCCAGGTTGTTTTCATTATCCGGTAATCCGCATCAATAAAATTATAGAAATAGCCGTTTTCCGCCTGCATGGCCAGGATAAAATGCATTAATTTTTTGAATTTATGCAGGCTTTCCGTGATACCCGTGGATTGATAATCGCGCAGATAAAATACGGCGGCGCGGGCAATATCATCGATACAGGTGATGCCCTCGCCTTTTGCTTCTGTCCAGTCATAATCAGGATATTCCGCATAAATATGAATGATCGCCGCCGGTTTGCCCTGAAATTCGATTTCCTGGTAGAGATGATCGAGATGCGCGGTGTTGATCAAACTATCTTCACGTGACGAACAACTCCATATTAATAGAATCATACAGAGAATCAAACCCGATTTTTGTATAATACCTGTATTTTTTTTCATTGATTATTCCATTATTGCAATTAATTTTTCGGTTTCAATGGTTGCAATGCCCGTTGCCGAATCGGACATGGCATAGGGGATGACCACATAATTATTGTGTATCATGCAGCCGCATGAATAGACGACGTTGGGCACGTAGCCTTCCCGCTCGGTCTGGTTGGGGCTGAGCAGCGGCCGGGTGGTGCGGCCAAGAATTTTAGCCGGATTTTCCAGATCCAGCAGATAAAATCCGATGGTGTATTTTCTGACTGGTCCGACGCCATGTACGGGCAGCAGCCATCCCTGGCCCGTTTCCATCGGCGACCCACAGTTACCCAGCTTGGCAAACTGCCAGGGCAGTTCGGGTCGCTGAATAATCTCAGAGTCGTCCCATTTCAATAAATCATCCGAATACATCAGGCGCAGGTTTTCGCTGTCCTGTCTTGAAATCATGGCATATTGACCGTTCAGTTTCCGTGGAAACAAAGCCATCCCTTTATCATTTATCGCTCTGCCCTTCATCACATAGATTTTGAAATAGACAAAATCGCTGGTTTCCATTAATTTAGATTTGATGTTTTTACCGTCATAAGCGGTGTACGTGCCGTAATAAGTACTTTCACTTTCTCCGTGAAAACGGACAAACCGGATATCTTCGATGCCGTTGCGCTCATCGGCTGACTGCGGAAAAATAATGCGTTCAGAAGGGGGGCGGCTGCTGTCGAAAACTATTTCGTAGATATCGGGTTCATCCCGGTTAACGACCACGGAATCGGGCAAGGCGGCATATTTGCTGTTCGGATCAAATTCGATATTACCGCGATCATCCATAGTCCCGCTCACCAGTTCAACGCAGGAAATATGTCCTTCGCCGGCGCCGCGCAGACTCATCAGAATGCGCCTTGAATCTTCCGGTACATCCGTCTGATCCGGATGGGGAACGATGGAAGGATTAAACAATGCCGCCGCCTCGATGGAATATTCTTTGGTAAAATAACTGCCCAGCAAATATTTCCGTTCATCTGAAAATCCGGCTATTTCAGGTGCATGATGGGCGATTTCAGAAAGGGCCTGATCAAACACTTTTTTAAGATCGCGGTGACGATCACCGAATTCTGTATAAACTTCATTAAATAATTGTTTTACTGCTTCTTCGTCCAAATCCGCGACGGATTTTGTAATACGCTCAACCGTTTCCTTGTTTTCCGTGTTGTATATCCGGATAATCACCCGTTTCGGATTGGGTTTTAATAAAACCTTTTTTCGCTCGATCAATTTAGACTATCTCCTGTTTTAAAATTATTGATCCGGCATCAGCCTTCAGATTAAAATTATTTTGAATTACATTCAAATAATATTGCCATCATTGGTTAAATCAAATTTATTTTTTACTGCATAGTTCGCTGCAATTGGGACCCACCCCTGCCCCTCCGTTGGAGGGGAATTTATGTTTCCCCTCTCGGGAGGGGACTAAGGGGTGGGTTCTTTATTTGCTGTCACCCAATTCCTTATCATATGAACCACTCCCTGGGTATTATTAACCACTTCCATTGCATTAAATCTAAGTACGTGGAGTCCGATTTTTTCAAGCTGTTTTTGTCTGTTTAAATCATATTCAACACGTTCATTGTGTGTTATTCCATCGATTTCAATCACGAGCATCATTTCATTACAAAAGAAATCCACGATATATTTATCAATGGGTTTTTGCCTGTCAAAATCGAGTCCCTCAAGTTGTTTTCCTTTTAAATATTTCCACAGTATTCTCTCTGAATATGTACTATTTTTTCGCAGTTCCTTTGCTTTTTCAACCAAATGATGTTCGTATGGTATTATTTTCTTTTTTTTCATAATAAAATTCAGTTCAAATAAATTCAGAGTAATCTGAACCTTCCCTGTTCGCTGCCAAAGGGGACCCACCCCTGCCATAGGTCCAAAGGACTCCTATGGAGCATCCCTTTGGGATAACCCCTCCGTTGGAGGGGAATTGTTTTGACATACAAAAAAATTAGCCCACTTTATTCCTTCAAACCGGTAGATGCCATACTCTGAATAAAATAGCGCTGAAAAAACATGTAAGCCAGCAGAATCGGCAATGCCAGCATTGTTGCCGAGGCCAGTTTAACGCCCAGCAGCGATTCCGCTCTGCCCCCTACGACAAACAGGGTAACCAGCTGCGGCATGGTCATTAAATCTTCATTGCGGATCACAATCAACGGCCACAGCACTTCATTCCACGAGGCCATGAACGTCAGGATGGCCACCGTGACCAGAGCAGGCACCGAATTGGGCCAGAGCACCCTAAACAAAATACGCATTTCGCCGCAGCCATCAATGCGCGCGGCGTCGAATAAATCCTGGGGAATGGTCATAAAATGCTGGCGAAATATGATGATGGCCAGGGCATTCATCAGGTAAGGTACGATCAGGGCCAGAAAAGTATCGGTCCAGCCGAATTTGACCATCAGAATATACTGCGGGATCAGGGTGATCTGGAACGGCAGTGTCATGGTAAAAATGATTATGTAAAAAATCAGGTTGCGGCCGCGGAAATACATGCGCGACAACGTATAGCCCACCATCGAGCCAAACACCAGAACACCGGCGGTGATCGATAGCGATACAAACATGCTGTTGAAAAAGGCGCCGATGATCGGAATTTTTTCCAGCATAATCCGGTAGCTGTCGATAATAAACCGGCTCGGCAGCAGAGTCAGTCCGCCGATTTCCTGTTCCGGGGCCAGTGATCCGGCAATCATCCACCAGAAGGGATAGACAAATATCAGCGCGCCGCCGCTCAGAACGATATAGAGTAAAACCTTTTTCATCTGTTTACCCCCCCCACCCCTTTCCCCTCCCCACGCGTGGGGAGGGGAAAGGGGTGGGGGGCTTCTTCCGTTTCTACTTAATCATACTTTTCTGTGTTCGCTAAACCATGGATGTTTCATTATTTCATCTACTGTTCTTTTTCAATGAATTTTCGCTGGATCACGATTACCGTCATAATAATCAAAGCAAAGAAAAATCCCAGCGCCGCCGCATAGCCCATGTGATAGTAGGTAAATCCCTGTTTGTAAATATACAGCACCGCGGAAAGGGTGCTGTTCAACGGTCCGCCCGCGGTCATAATGTACGGTTCAATAAACAACGAAAATCCACCGATGGTTGATAAGATGACCACCATGAACATGGTCGGATTAATGGCCGGCAGGGTAATATATCTGAATTTCTGCCAGTGCGATGCGCCGTCGATATCGGCCGCTTCGTAGTAGTGGGCCGGGACGCTCTGCAAACCGACCAGAAACAAGACCACATATAAACCCACATTTTTCCAGGTGGCCATCAGGGCGATGGAAGGCATGGCAATATCGGGATTGGTCAGCCAGCCCACTTTACCCAATCCGATCCGAACCAGCAGTCGGTTGATGACGCCGGTATCGAAACCGTAAAGCTGCTGCCAGACAAAGGTGACCACCACGCCGGAAATAACCACCGGCAGAAAATATGCGGCGCGAAAAAATCCCCGCACCAGAATTTTTTGATTTAAAACTTCCGCCAGAAACAGGGCAATCACGATTTGCAGCGGAATGTGGATCACCAAAAATGTTAATGTATTTAAAATTGATTTGAAGAATAACCGGTCCTGAAAAAGCTTGAAAAAATTCTGCAGACCAACGAATTCCATCGGACCGATTATATTCCATTTGTGAAACATCAGGAAAAACGAAAACAAAACCGGAAAGGCGATAAATATCGCAAAGTGCAGTAAATAAGGCGATGCCATGAAATAGGGTGTCAGTCTTTTTTTTATCATCGTTTTTTCAGTTTTTCAATACAACAAAATTTCCGCGGCTTGTGCCGCCGCTTCAATCGCCTCTTCCGGCGGCTTTGTACCGTAAATAACACAGGCTTCGTATTCCTGCGATATCACATCAAAAATTTCCTTCAGTACCGGCGAAGCGTCCGTACCGCGTGTATATTTTACCTGACGGGCAAATGGGATCAACTTCGGGTTTTCAGCGAAATGATTCTTGAAATCGGGGTCGCTAAACATTTTTTTCCGGCGCGGCAGTTGACTGGTTATCTTCAGCAGGCGCAAATCGTTTTCCCGGTTAATCAAAAATTTTAAAAAGGCCCAGGCTTTATTGGGATTTTTACAGGTTTTGAATATGACGATATTTTTCGGATCACCGTAAGTATAAACTTCCCCCTGGTGACCATCGGGTACGGGAAGCGGGGCGAAGGCATAATCAAAGCTATCATCTCTCCAGCGTTCCAGCCGGGCAATGTCCCAGGGACCGGTAAAGCGTGTGGCAATGACCTCCTGCAAAAAAGCATCCTGGCGGGCGTCGAGTCGTTCGCGGGCAAAATACTGGTTATCATACAGCGTCTTAACAAAATCAAAAACCTGCACGGCATATTGATTATCAAAAACGATTGATCCGTCCTTAACCAGATGTCCGCCGCCGGAAGCGCCCAGATAAAGCGGATAAAAATCAAAGAAGCGCTGCAGCCAGGTCACCAGCGGCGAAGCATTACCGATCCAGCGATCCACATAGCCGTCGCCGTCGGTATCCTGCTTAAATTTCTCCGCTGCATCCAAAAATTCCGAATAGGTGCGCGGCGGGTCATCATAGCCGATGCCCTTCAGCAGATTTTTGTTATACAGGAGCATGATCGGATTGGTTTTCCAGGGAATCTGATAAATATGACCGTCGCTGGAGGTAATTTCTTTAACAACGGCGCTGTCACAACGCTGATAGAGAAATTCCATAAATCCGGGAATGGTATCCAGCGGTACAAGCACGCCGGCGCGGGCATAATATTCCACATCCCCCTGCCACATATTCGAATAGATATCCGGCGTGGTTTTTCCGACCACCGCCGCTAAAATAATTTCTTCACTGGAACGTCCCTCCGGTACCGGCTGAAAGCGAACCGCATGTTCATCGGACTGCGCATTCCAGGTTTTGGTAACAACGCGGGCAAATTCGATTTCGTAGCTGTTATTCGATGACCAGTATAACAGACCGCCGTCTTTTCCGTTATTGTTATTACCGCAGGCAAGCAGGAAAAGGCACAGTGCCGCGGGCAGGATTCTGAAGCCAAATTCCGAATTAAGTACCAGTCTGATCATTTTAATCAATCGCCTCCCGAAATCATTGGTTTTCCGGGAATTACTTCAAATAAATGAGCTTAATGCGCTGCTGCACGTCACCGGCTTCAAGAATCACAAAATAGACGCCGGAATTTACACTTTGTCCCCGGTCATTTTTTCCGTTCCAGATGACCGTATGATGGCCGGCCGGTTGGGATTTATTTTCCAGTGTCATAATGCGCTGACCCAAAATATTCATCACGCTGAGTTTTACTGCCTCCGGCGCTGAAAGCTGATAGCGAATTTTTGTACTGCTGTTAAAAGGATTGGGATAATTCTGCAGCAGCGCGGTGTGCCGGGGAATCGCCGGGACGGAATTACCGGATATGGCCGTGCCCGTATCATACAATGTTTTTACTTCATCCGGCGCAAGGGCGCGGTTATAAACGCGCACCTCGTCGATGACGCCCTTAAAGTTGAATCCGCTGGCACTTGGTAAATGCTGACCAACGCTAAGATCGATATTGGTTTTCAGAATATCACCGCTGTGCGTGCTGCTGTTATCAGGCGTGCCGTTAACATAGATAAGAAACGCGGCGCCGTCATAGGTACAGGTAATGCAATAATATTCGTTTTCGGACAGTTTGGTATCCGAATCCAGATTCCTGATGCCGTCGTCCGTTTTGACAGTCCAGCGGATACCGCCATCGGTAACCGATATTTTCCAGCGTTCTTCCCAGTTGCCGTGCGAGATGGGATAGGCTTCCCGCGTGTCAAAAATTTCCGTGGCCATCATCCAGAGATGAACGGTTATGCCGTGTTGAAAATTCAGACTTGGATGACTGTCGACGCTGATCAAATCATTAAGACCGTCAAAAGAAAAAGCACTATTTGCCAGCCCCTGCCTGTCGGTGGTCAGCGCTGCGCCCGTAACCGAGCCGTGATTTCCGAAACCGCTGCTGTCATGCGCATTTCCCGAAAACGCCAGGTGCATTACCAGACTGCCGGCGGAGATGCCGATGCTGTCCGTAACACTGCCGCCCTTCTGATCGGAAACCGTGCAGTAAATATGATAGTAACCGGGTATCTGCGGCGCCGTCCAGGCAACCTCCGGTCCGGAACCGGAAATACTGCCGGCAGCGGCTGTCCAGTTAAAAATAAGAGAATCTTCATCCGAATCGCTGGCCGAACAGGTCAGTACTGTCGCCATACCCAGTTCTACTTCCGGCGGCGCCGCAGCTATACCGGTGATCTGCGGAATATGATTATCAGTGACTTCTATAACAACCGATGCCGAATCCACTGCCCCCTGATCATCTTCAACAATACATAAAATATTATAATCGCCTTTGGAATCAGGCGCGGTCCAGCCTACCTGCCCCCCGCTGCCGCTGAATGTTCCGGCCTGCGCATGCCAGTTATAGATTAACGTCGCATTTTCCCGATCTTCGGCGGCGCAATACAAATTAACCGCGCCGTTTATCATCACGATATCGGACCCGGTATCGAGACTTTTAATGCGCGGCGGATAGTTTACCGAGGCCTGACCGGCGCTATAATCGATGATGATACCATTTGCAAGTACATTGTTCAAATCCTGTGTCAGCACCGCTCCGGCGGGGATCAGCGCCAGCATCAGGACGGCATCCCCGGCAATCATAAATGAATCGGTACCGCTGACATTCGTTTTGATAACCTGATTTTCAAGCATATCATAAAAATCGACACTTTGCCCGCCGGCATCAATGTGAACGACTTTTAAAGTGTCGTATGGATTGTAATATAAATATGCCGGATATGCATCGTTTTGAAAATAATCCGTTTTTAAAAGATCCAGTTTTAGAATCCCTTCGATATTGGTGGTATCGATGATACCGCCGAAAATACCGACATGGGATGAGCCGTACAGGGCGAGATTGGTTTCCCCCCAGCCGCCGCGGATAGCGTCGCCGGTGGCATAAGGACTGATACCGGTATATAGCGCATACTCACGCATCGATTCGTGGGCAATATATCCGTTCGGATCGTACTGATGGGCCCAGCCCTCACTATCCTGATTGGCGTCAGGCAGATAGTTCGTATAAAAAAGCCGGCTGGCATTGGCGCAGTTTAACATCCACTTGCCGATGGCCAGGGCGAAGCGTTCATCATAGCGCACCATGGGCGCCAGTGCGCCGGCCTGTTCGAAGCCGTTCATGATAAAAGCGTAGCCGTCATAAAGCGCTTCACCCACCAGTCCGTCACAATCATATCCGCCCCAGTTGCCCAGGGTTACGCCCCACTGCCGGACATTACCCTCCGGCGTAAAACACCAGTTCAGTAATTTTTCAATGTCATAATTCGTACCAAGCTCGGCATTCATGCGCGCAGCCGTGTAGACCCCGTAGGGCAACTGCAATTCATAGGATGGATTGGTTGTCCATTCATTGAGAAATTCAAGCGCCAGCTCCGCGCCGATGCGATATTTATCGTCACCGGTTTCAACAAAGGCGTTGTACAATATCCAGGCAATCGCCCCGGCCGCTTCCGGCTGCCGGACGCCTTCGCTGAGCGGTTTCATGGTTGAAAAATTAAAGGCGCGGTAATTCATGTTGGGCTTTTTCCATGGTTTGGTCGATCCGCCCAGTTTGTAAACGACCTGCAGCCAGCGATCAGCCACGGTAACAAGCTGCCGGTCAAAGTCACCGATGTGCGGATAAAGATCGTATAATTGATAAAAAAAGACATTCGGCATGGTTTCGTACCACCAGTCACTGCCGCTGTTGGCGACAAAACCGTTCAGATATATATTTTCTTCAGGCCGGCGATTAAACCACTCCTCGCACATCAGCACATAATTTTTACCATCCTGATTTGATTTATCGATGCCGACCAGCGTGGCGCCGATTACGGCAGGAATACAATTGATGGCTTCCGCAGAATGAGAATATGGTGTGCCGACCACCGTATGCAATCCGAAGCGATCGTGATCAGGATAGTTAACCGTATTGCCGTCTGTCCAGATTAAAGGCAGATATTGTCCGGTGGCATTATAATCAAACACCAGACTGTCATAACCGCGCGCCACCTGCCGCCAGTCGCGCATTTCGTAAGGCTGCGGCAGATTGGGCATCTGCTCAACGCGTTCGATTTCAATTTGCTGACCGTAAATTAGACCGGTTAACAAACAAATAATAATTAATCCCCGCGGGGAAATGCGTGTTTTTCTCGCACGCTGAAATCTATTTAACATAAACTGCCTTTAAACATCATGTTTAATTATTAAAGATCATGAGGATTACCAAACCTTAAGATGTAGCGGGACCTGGCGCCTGTTTTCTTTGACTCAGTCCTTATCTTTTGCAGCCTGCTGCGTTTAAAATTTCAGGATCACGGCAAAACGCTGGGCGTTTTCCAGGCGACCGAAATTGGCATAGGCGTAATCAATGCCGGCCTGCAGGTTGCTCATGAATTTCCAGACCAAACCGGCGCCGGCGGTGACTCCCTCCTCGCTGTCTTTCAGGAACAGATTGCGATAACCGGCGCGCAGATAGTATTTGTTCATAAACCGGTATTCCGCCCCAAAATGCATGCTTTCGCTGTTATCGATGGGATGCACGGCATCGGCTTCGATAGTCAGCAACTGATTTTCGTTTTTCACAATATCATAGGCGAGTCCCAACTGGAAGGTAAGCGGCAGCGGCCAGTTATCTGTTTGCAGTTGTGAAAAAATCTTATCGTTATTGCCTTCCTGGTAGGGATCGATATCATGGTAAACGAGCAGATCATCGCCCGTCATCTGCATATCGGTGCCGAAGTTTGCCAGAGCGGCGCCGATCCGGAATCCCCGCCAGGGTGTTTTATAAAGGGTTCCGATATCAACGGCAAATCCGGTAGCGCTCTCGTGCCAGATTTTTTGCGAAATGTACTTGAAATTAAAACCGATTGAGAAGCGGTTTGTCAAACTCAGACCGTAACTGAGTCCCAGAGCCAGATCGCTGGCTTCGAATTTTTCACCGGTGCCCTCGGGACGGTCGACGGTGCGCACCAGCATTTCACCCATATTCAGCGTGGTAATGTTCAAACCGAGGGTTCCGTAACCGTACAGAGGAAATACGATACCGGCATAATCGTAGGTAATTTCCGCCAGCCATTCGGTGTGCACAAATATCGCTTCAACCGATTGCAACTGACCGATACCGGCGGGATTCCAGTACATGGCACTGACATCATTGGCCGTTGCCACAAAAGCGCCGCCCATGCCAATGGCCCGCGCTCCGACGCCAATCTCCAGAAAGGGCGCCGCCGTGGTTGCCACATTGGTTACATTCTTTTTAATGTTCTCCGTGCCCTGGGCAAATATCAGGGTTGATATGAATATCAAAATTATCAGACTGTGTCTCACACATTTCATAACGATCACCTTTTACTTAATGACGGCAAATTTACCGACTTTTTCACCGATACCCGGAGCATCTACATGAAAGATATAGACGCCGTAGGCAATATCCTGTCCGTCCTTTGATCTGAGATTCCAGGATACCTGCCCCTTGCGCGCCTGCACGTTAAGCGGCACGGAGGCATCGTGCTCATTGTATTCAATGGTATCAACCAGATATCCGCGTACGGTGTAAATCCGGATGGTGCACTCCGGCGGTAAATTCGTAAAGTATATCTTTCGTTCTCCGCGACCTGTACGGAAGGCAGTGCGCTGCTCCCAGCTCGCTGCAGCAACATAGGGATTGGGCACGACTGCAATTTCATCCATTTCCACTTTGGCCTGTTCTTTATCAAAGCGGTCCTTATTGACCGTGAAGGTAATTTTGTCTCCGCTGCGGAAAGGTTTTTTCGTGGTGATTCTGAAAATATCACCGGGCTGCGGCGGCACGACTTCGTCCACCAGCGGATCATCCTCAAAATAGAGACGCCAGGTCGTGCGGATGTGTAAAAAGTTCGCCGGATCCGGATCTTCCACCCAGATCATTGCCCCTTCGATGGAATCGGGATTCTGATAGTCGTAATAGGGACTCAGCGTGGAATCTTTTTCATAGAATTCAATAAATTGAAAATGGGCATTTTTTTCTTCGGTCAGATTCATGATTCTGAATTTCACGGGCACTTCCGGCGGATAACCCAGGCGGTTTTCGGCCGTATCGATTATGGCGTCCGAAAAATACACTTCATAATCGGCCGGATAATTGACATTCAGATTGAGCGCACCGCTGCCGGCGAAACGTTTATCCAGATTGACCCGCCAGCGATAGTTGGTGCTCCCGGAAACCCAGCCGGTTTTATCGAGATCAATTTCCACTTCATGATTTTCAATGGTCATGATAAAACCGTCCACGACCGGCGTCTGGGTATATTCGTTGATCCACAGCGTGTCCGTTTTAAGAATGCGCGCATCGCCGGTCACATCGTAAATCAGGCAATAGGGATTGCCCTGATGATGAAAGGCGCTGGTATCGCCGAATTCCACGGCATAGGTATGACCATCGAGGATCGAATCGGGCCACAGGAACTCAATGTCAATCAGCCCGGTGCCTACGGTTTGACGTTCCAGTTCACCTTCCAGGCTGGCCGGCTGGTAACCGGCGGCCGGAGCGCTGGGTGTGGCCACCGCCGTATTGATATCGAGCGTAATATTTCCGGCGATATCCTGCTCTATTTTATTGGCGCATTCGGATGGCGGAATTCCGACGATTGCGCCGGACTCAGTTGTGTCCACCAGACCGCGGTCGTAGCTTACAATAGCATAATAGTAAGTTTGCCCGTTTTTCACATCATTATCGATATAATAATGACGCAATCCGGTATCCTCACCGAGATTGAAATGCGCGCCTAAAACATGTACGGGATGCAATCCAAGAATCTCGTTCTTCAGATCGAATTGTGCGATGGGCTTGCTGTAGGTTGCTCGTCCGTATGCATCGGTAATCAGCCGGGTTTCCAGAAATTCCGGCTCCGTAGCCCGGTAAATACGATAGCCCTCGAAGTCATACTCCTGCAGAAAAGGATCCCAGGATTGCTCGGCGCGGCTGTCCCAAACCAGGGTGACTTTATTATCGGACGGGATCACAGAGAGCAGAGTCGGTTTATCCGGCGGCTTGGAAAAACGGTAATCGGCATTGTATATCTGCTGGATGGTGTTTTTGGTCAGCACAAGGTCCTGAGCGTCTTCACCAAACAGCAGGGCCATGGAATAATTCTGCGTATCGCCGGCCTCCAGCGGAAAAGGGCCGGAAGAAAAGAACATGCCCAGATTGGCGGTTACCTGCTGGCTGCCTCTGGGCGGCGGCGCCGATCTGAATACGTCCCAGTTTTGCTTCTCATTCCAGAGTTCATAGGTATGAACGGGAAAGATGCGGAATCCGGTCAAACCGATCTGATCGGCTTCGTCCTTATCCAGAAAATCGAAGTTCGGCTCGCCGGGAGTGGGAATGCTGTCCCCTTCGCCAACGTCCGGACCCGGATAACCGAAATCATAGGGACCAAGCCCGTCTTCACCGACATCATCATTGAGCGGTTCATTTTCATCCCATTGACCATTTTTATTGACGTCCGTGTAACCGATCCAGTCTGCGTCTTCGTCATTGGCATAGTGCGGACGGGGCCGACGCTTAAAATAGATCTCAAACTGATCCGGATCATCGACCCCATAAGGGTAGGTGGTCAGCAATTCCCCCGGACCTTCGGATATACGGTCCTCATCAACCAGGCCGTCCTCATCATTATCAAAGCCATCGTTACTGATACCGGGACTTTCCAGAAAGGCAAATCCGGCTACACCGACGGGATACCAGTTATTCGGCGTACCGATACCGTCGTTATCCCAGGCCCAGGCGATATCGAGCAGGGTGTTATAATCGCCGATGTCATCGGATGAATCATCCGTACCCCCTATGCCCCAGTCGATGTAAAAACAAAAGTAAGTGCTGTCATAAGTGGTTGTGCCTTCATTGGTGATAAAATATACGGCGAAGATAACATCCTCAGCCAGCACCTGCGACCACTGGAAAAAACGCGCCGCCACTTCCAGTCCCATGCCGCGCCTGTTGGGATCGTTCGCATCGGGATAGAAGTTCCATTCTTCATCCGGATCATCATCAAAAACAAAATAGGTTTCCAGGTCGGCGTTGAACACGCCTTTGCCGAAAAATCCGTTCCAGTAAACCACATCATCCACCAATCCGTTGCCGTCGTCATCGAATTCGTTTCGCACTTCATTGGGATTGACCCAGCCGTCCGCTTTATCCGGCCAGTAATCGGGCCAGGTTGAGGGATCGTTGCTCATCGCCGGCCTGGTACCTTTGGCATTAAAATAGCCGGGCAGCGGCGCCCAACCCCAGAGCTGATCTTCCGGGCCGCGGTCGACGAACTCACGGTACTGGGTTTCCATGGGATAAATAACATTTCCATCCTCATCGATGGTGCGGCCCTGTACCACCAGCGCTACGCCGTCCACGTACTGATGACCCGTTCCCTTAGGCCATTCACCGGATGGCGAATCGGGCCAGTGGGCAATCTCGCCCCAGTTGATGAAAATCGTGCGTACCAGATTGCCGTCCATTATACCGGTGCGCCGCAATTTTACATTACCGACGTTCGGATCGGGCGTGCGTTGTGCGGTAAGTTCCTGCACACCAATCAATAAAAACAGAATAAAAATAAATGATAATAATTTTTTCATGGTGACCACTCTTTAAAATCCAACCTCTAAACCGATTAATACTCTTCGGGGAGATGAGTAAAACTCGGGCCTGATATAATAATCATCCAGCGTATTTAATCCGCGCGGGCGTTCACCGCCGGCATATAAAGGCTCGGTGGAATAACTGGCGCGTCCCGTATCGGTAAATACATTTTCTTCATTCAGACGATCGAAGAGGTTATATATTTTTATGAAAAATGAATAGCCCATTTTGCCGAATGCGAATTTTTTAGTAATAAACAAATCGGCATTGAAGACATCCGGTTTGCGGCCGCCGTTTTCCACCAGCGGCTGAACAACCCGTGATGATTGCGTGAAGGGCATACCCGTGCCGTATTTGGCAATAACCGATGCCAGCCAGTTACCCGGGTCACCGATGCGCAGCGAAGCATTGATCTGATGGCGGCGATCCCAGTCCAGCGGCACGACCTGTTTTTCCGTTTCCCGGTTGGCCTCAGCATCCAGAAAGGCGTTGTTGGGATCGGAAGCATTGCCTTTAGCGATTTGATAGGTATAATCGATATTCAATCCGAATCCCGAGGAAAAGCGTTTTTCAAAATCCAGCGTAAATCCGCGCACGAAGCCGTAATCGCGGTTGATATACTGACCGTAGCGATAACCTTCTTTGGTATAAAGAATGCGCGTGCCAAGCAAATTGCGGATGTCCTTGAAATAAACCGTAGCGGAAATGCCGTAGAGTTCGCCGATCTGCTGCTGCAGTCCGATTTCATAAATCGTTGTCTGCTGCGGTTTCAGTTCGGCATTACCGGTTGTATTTTTCAGTGATTGCGGCGGCGGCGATACAGAGCTCTGCAGGGGATCGATATCGAATTCCGGATTGGTATACAGATAAAAATAATTTGGTGTTTGAAAAAAGTGACCGTAACTGACATGAATAACGCCTTTTTCGGAAATCGGGTAAGCCAGGCCGAGGCGCGGGCTGATCTGGTAACTTTTTTTTGCAGGCTCACGCGTCGAGCTGTCCGGTTCGGCGAAATTTTGTACCATCCCGGCATCGGGATCGAAATAATCAAAGCGAACACCGGCATTGACCACGAGATCTTCATATTCCATTTTATCCTGTACATAAGTGGAAAAATCAACGGGATAATGCAGATATTTATTATTCTGGAAACTGGACAGCGGCGCCATCCGTTGCGGTGATTCGGGGATAACCTCAAATTCATGCATCCAGAGGCGGTGCCGCTTGCCTTCGATACCTCCTTTAAGCTGATGATTGAAATTAACCTGACTGGTCAGCTCCGCTTTTATCAGCCAGGTAGCGGTGGTGCGGTCGAAGTGCCACATCTGTTGTCCGCCGCTGGCAAATGCATTGGCCCCCGCATCCTGCAGCCTTTCCTTTACCACATACCTGCTGTCGTAGGGATCGTCATAAACCGACTGTCTGAAATTGGTGTAAAAATTGGAAAAGTGCACATCCAGAAATGTGCGGGCGCCAAAAACATGATTCCAGGATAAAGTGTTAGTGAAAGTGTACCGGTAATAGTCATAATCACCCTGGGGATTCAACCGGAAATTGTGGCTATACTGGCGCCATTCCTGATCCTGATACATGATTTCATAATTGATTTTATCAGCGTCGGTCAGGCGATAGGTCAGTTTCAGATTACCGGTCAGGCGTTCCGAGCTGTTCATGGACACCGCATCCGATTCATCGATCAGTTCTTCCGCAAGTGATTCACTGAACTGATAATATTCGCCGTGACTCATAAACCGGCGATTTTCCGGTTCTTCCTTTTGCAAAAAGTCTACGGTGTGATCGGATGGCAGAAAGACTTCACGACCGTAAATATGGCCTGAGTCGTAATTATAGCGTCCGCTGGCAAAAAATGTAAGTCGCTTTCCGAAAACCGGAACCGGTCCGCCGACGGAACCCTGTAAATTATAAACCGGCGCAAAGGACTCATTCCAGAAGATATCCTTATGGGCCGTTGCGTAGCTGCCGCCGTAGCCGGAAAGGTTTACCTCATAACTATTGCCGCCTTCTTTGGTTACCACGTTGACCACACCGGACATGGCCTGCCCGTACTCGGCATTAAAGGTACCGCTGATAACGTTAAGTTCCTGAATGGCATTGTTTTCCACCTCGATAGCCGAAGCGCCGGAGTAGACGTCATTGACCGGGATACCGTTGATCATGTACAGCACTTCGCCGGTGCGTCCGCCGCGGAAATGTCCGTCGACAATACCGGCCTGCAGGTTGACCACCTCACTCATGCTCTCAACCGGCAGCGTCTCAATCACGTCGCGGCCGATTGAACTTTCGGTGGAGGTCAGATCTTTTTTAACCAGCGGCCGGTCAGCGACTACCACGATTTCCTCGTCCAGTTCCAGCGTCGCTGGCTGTAATTGAAAATCCACGCGTGTTGTCTTATCAATGTTAACAACCACGCCGGTGACCCGCGTATCTTTATAACTGATGAATGTGGCCAGCAGGGTATACGCACCCGGCGGCACCCCGATAATGAGGTAATTGCCGTCCAGGTCGGTTGCCGCCCCCAAAGCGGTATTTTCGATGATCACATTCACGCCGGCTAAGCCATCACCGGTGCTGGCGTCGGTTACATTGCCAACGATTTTTCCCGTTGTGCCGGCATTCAGCCATGCGGCAAGAAAAGTAATAACGAGTATCGATTGATAAATTTTTTTAAGGAAGGATTGCATTGAAAGCACTCCCAATAATTATCTTTCTGAGCGAATTTCTTTTAAAAAAAGACCGGAAGAGCATGGGAAACCCTTCCGGTCCCGGTTAATAAAGTTATTTGATAAAGGTCATCTTTTTGGTAATCAGTGCATTTTCACCCTGCAACTGATAGAAGTAGACACCGGTTGATACCGTATTACCGGTATTATCACGGCCATCCCAAACGGCATGATATGTACCCGGACTCATATCCTGATCGACAAGCGTACGGACTTTATTGCCGAGCATGTCGTAAATCGTCAGATTTACCGGCCCGGCTTTCGGTACCGTATATTCAATAACCGTAGTCGGATTGAAAGGATTGGGATAGTTGTTACTCAGGTTGAAGTCGTTTGTCAGCATAACCGTAGGCGATGCCGGATCTTCGATGGATACGGTAACCAGCGATACCTCTTCTATCGTGATATCATCGTACCAGACACTACCCGTACACATATTATTGAAACGGGCGCGTATACTGACACCGGCCGCTTCTTCCGGGGCCTGGGCGATCACCGTATACAGTTTCCAGTCTTCATTCTCCTTGCCCGGTCTCTGATCGATATAGACAAACTGATCGCCGCCAACCAGATCCCAATTGGTTTCCAGCGGCGCTTTATGGAAGAAAAAGCACAATCCCAGACGATCCACATCGTGATCAGGTGTTACGTTAGTGGGATACATATTTTCACCCGTGCTTAAGTCTTCCGTTTTCATCCAGGCGCTGATGCGGTACCATTTACCTGCCACTGCCGGATAGGGGATGCTGTAGAAGACCATCTCGTCGTCATTTTCATCATTTTCTTCCAGCAGGACGCTGTAGCTGCCGCCGTGCACCGAATCATCCACAACATTGGCATAGCCGATCTTGTCGCCGCTGGTCCAGTTCATCCAGCCCACCGGTGTTTCGGCGTTGCCGTTAAAGACGCCCATTACCCAGCCGTCGGCGAGATTACAATGCACATTGTCAAACCAGACCGTACCGGTGGCGTCTTTGTTCATTACCAATTCAACGTAAACTTCATCCGGGGTGCCGCTGACCAGAACGCCGTCGCTGAAATCCGTCCAGTCCATGGTTCCCGAGGTCTGATCAACAGGAACAAATTTCTCGGCAATCAGGCTGCCGCTGCCATAAAAGCGGAACCAGGCGCCGATTTTGGCATCGTCATTGGCCGGGCCGGTATTTACATTGTCCGTTTTGGCGGTGAAGCCAAAGTTGAACAACTGGTTGGCCCCTTCGTTGGCACGGTTCCAGTACAGATTGGCATTGTTGTCGCTCTTCCAGCCAATCGCATCGGTAGCGGCTGCAGACTTGGTAATCTTGAACGAATACTCGCTTTCCGTTGCCCCACCCATTGCCCACATCACGTGGGTGCCGTCGTCATTCATACGACTCCAGAATGCCGGCTCGCGGGTTTCGAGATCGCCGTTGGCCAGAATATTTTCATCCACCGTGATTTCTTCGATGGAAAAATCATCGTACCATACTTTACCCACAGACATATTATTAAAACGTGCCCGTATGCTGACGCCGGCCGCTTCTTCCGGCGCTTTGGCAATCACCGTGTACAGTTTCCAGTCTTCGTTTTCCTTACCCGGTCTCTGATCGATATAAACGAACTGATCGCCGCCAACCAGGTCCCAGTTGGTTTCCAGCGGCGCTTTATGGAAGAAAAAGCACAATCCCAGACGATCGACATCGTGATCCGGAACAACATTGGTTCCGTACATACTGGTATCCGTATTGATGCCTTCCGTTTTCATCCAGGCGCTGATGCGATACCACTTGCCTGCTTCCACCGGATAGGGAATGCTGTAAAATACCATCTCGTCGTCGTTTTCGTCAGCTTCTTCCAGGAGCGTACTGTAACTGCCGCCGTGTACGGAGTCATCCACAACATTGGCATAGCCGATCTTGTCGCCGCTGGTCCAGTTCATCCAGCCCACCGGTGTTTCGGCGTTGCCGTTAAAGACGCCCATTACCCAGCCGTCGGCGAGATTACAATGCACATTGTCAAACCAGACCGTACCGGTGGCGTCTTTGTTCATTACCAATTCAACGTAAACTTCATCCGGGGTGCCGCTGACCAGAACGCCGTCGCTGAAATCCGTCCAGTCCATGGTTCCCGAGGTCTGATCAACAGGAACAAATTTCTCGGCAATCAGGCTGCCGCTGCCATAAAAGCGGAACCAGGCGCCGATTTTGGCATCGTCATTGGCCGGGCCGGTATTTACATTGTCCGTTTTGGCGGTGAAGCCAAAGTTGAACAACTGGTTGGCCCCTTCGTTGGCACGGTTCCAGTACAGATTGGCATTGTTGTCGCTCTTCCAGCCAATCGCATCGGTAGCGGCTGCAGACTTGGTAATCTTGAACGAATACTCGCTTTCCGTTGCCCCACCCATTGCCCACATCACGTGGGTGCCGTCGTCATTCATGCGACTCCAGAATGCCGGCTCGCGGGTTTCAAGGTCACCGTTCTGCATAATGTTAGTTTGTGCAACCAGGGATCCGGTAAGCAGCAGTGCCAATACCAGTATTCCCGTGATTTGCCAGTACCGTCTCATCATAATACCTCCTTTGGTTAATGAAAAGGTTAAAGACGCACTTAATTTATTTAACGGAATTCTTGTTTCTGAAACAGTTACGCATTACCACCTGAATCCCATTTAACAGGTGGTACCCCGAATCACCGTATGAACGGGCATCAAAATCTTTTTTACCGAACCGGATTCTCTACCGATCAGATCACAGACCAGACGCAGCGCTTCCCCGCCCATGTCGAATTTTGGCACATGCATGGTTGTGACGGGCGGATTCTGAAATAAATCCACCTCGATATCATCAAATCCGATCAACGAAATTTCCTGCGGAATTTTGAGTCCTCTTTCCTTAATATATCGCATTGCCCCAATGGCCATAGCATCGTTACAGGCAAAGATAGCCGTAAAATTATCTGATTTGGAAAACAGGGCTTTTGCGGCGTTATAGCCGCTTTCACGACTGGTGGCGGTCTCGGTGATTACCACGGTGGCCGGGTCATAATCGAGATTATTCTTATCCAGGCCCATTTTGAATCCCAGATAGCGGTCTCTGATACTGGGATGTTCAATATCGCCGCCAATAAAAGCGATATGCTTATGCCCGCAGGATATCAAATGTTCGGTTGCCTCGCGTCCGCCGTTTAAATTATCGATCAATACCGCCGGATAATCGCCGAAGGGCGGATAATAATCAACCAGCACAACCGGAATTTTATAGTCACGCAATTTTATTAGCAAGATGTCGGGTACTTTACCGGCGATGATAATCCCATCCACACTGTTTTCCGTAACAAAACGCGGCAGCACATTGTCTTCTTCAGCATGGGGGGCAATTGTGGCCAGCAAAATGTAATAGGGATGCTTGCGCACCTCGAATTCACTGCCCAGAAAAATTTGGGTATAGAAGGGCTCGGTACGTAAAAAGTGATCTTCGGTCAGGATAAATCCGATGTTGCCCGTTATCTTTGAGACGAGTCCGCGGGCCGTATGTGAGGGATGATAATTCAGCTCATCGATCGCCTTCCGCACGCGATTCCTGGTGACGGCGGATATTCTGCCGTTACCATGAATAACGAGTGAAACGGTTGCAGTGGAAACCCGGGCCTTTTTGGCTACATCTTTTATTGTTGGTCGCATGGTTTTGGTTAAACGTTTAACTTGATTTTAAAATTATTAATTACGATTTCAAATGTCAATAAAAAAATTAAATTTTTTTATTTTTTTAACGTTAATCAGGAAACCGTCGATAGAATTGGTATTGGTCCGGCAATAAAAACCTGCCTTTAGGCCTTTATTTTGGTCCATAAAAGCTATATAGTCACCAGATTTCGGTAAAAGTACTTTAGAGCTAAAAAACCGCTTAATAAATTCAATGGAAGACTTTAATATTTAATTGCGGGTATTTGCTGCATTGAAATTGAGTAATCAGCCGCACTCATCTGTAAATTGGCGCGTTAAAAATCATTTTTAGTTAAACGTTTTATTAAAAAATATGCTTGCTTATGATGGCTTTCGGATCATAAACATCCTGATCCGGCGGTCCCAATTGATCCGTTCATTTTCCTGTTTGAGCATTTCCGTATTAATATGCTTTTCTGCGGATTGGGTTCGCAGTGATTTTCTGAGTTGCTTTTCCGCCTTCCACCACTGCCATTCCTGTAAGGTATTGAAGTGTTTTAGTTCCGGGTATTTTCTGATTTTTGTTAAGTCCTTTTCGCGAAAAAATGTCTGCACGTCATCGGGTGTCTCAATATCATCGACCAGTGCATTGATATAGTAATAGTAGATTTGCTCTTCGGTAAAACGCCGGACTTCCGCCTGCACATCCGGATGTCCGGCCAGATCGCTCTCCCTGGCTTCTTCCATTAATAATTCATCGCGAATCCAGACGCCGATCTGATCAGATAATTCACGGGTTGTTTTAAAGCGCGGCCGGTTACTCAGCGGCATTTCTTTAAGCGCTTCGAGATATTCGCCAAGGGTTACTGCACCGCCTTTGTATTTAATCAAAGGAAGAGCGCGTTCGCTGCTTAACTGGTTTTCAACCTGTTCAACCAACAGATTTGTGAAACTCACTTTCTGCTGAAACTGCAGGCGCTCGCTTTCCATGGGAGGCGCCGCGGCCTGCCATAGTTTCATGAACTGTGCGGCAACGGGCTGCGGATTCAGATTTCCGATATAGGATTCGATATATTCGCGGGATAAGTCCATGCCTTTTTTCCGCCGGATCTTTTTTGCGAGCATTCTTTTCTGGCGGTTAAATTCGCTTTCCGAGATAACGACCTTTTTTTTATGATTGATGAGTTGAATAACGTGGTAACCCCATTTTGTTTTAACCGGCGCAGAAATCTCGTTCTCTGATAATATACGCACCCCGTCAGCGAAATCCGCATCCAGTTCGCCGGATTTGATCCAGCCCAGATCACCGCCGTTCCGGGCAAGAATGGTATCGCTAAAAGCCTGCTGCGCTAAAGCTTCAAATGTTGTGCTGCCGGATTTAAGTTGTTTATACCAATCAAGCGCCTGAGCATAATCGTTTGTGAAAAGATGACGGACGTGCACTTCGCTGTTATAATCGCGGTAGGCTTCATGCAGTTCGGTATCAGAAATTTCTATCTGACTGCCAATCTTTTCACGATAGAACCGGCGCAGCATGGCCTGACGTTTTTCCCATTCAATAGCCCTTTTGATCGCTGGGTCGTTTAGTAAACCTTCCCGGCGGGCCTTTTTACAGGCAATGATCTGATCCATGAATTTATTTAATGCATCAACCAGCGCCGGATAGCCCGTGGAATCGATGCCGAAATTGGGATCGAGTTCGTAAAATAAACGGAACTCTTCCAGGGTGATGATCCGGTCATCGACCCTGGCAATGATATTTTTCGGTTCTTCTTTTTTAGTACAGGAAAAAATTATAATCATAATCATAAATACTGTTATGGCAAATCGCATGCACGGCTCCGGAATTTTTATAGCATTAAAAAAAACGTTTTGATAAAATTAGATAATAAATCAGTTCCTGTAAACCCAAATACAGCAGATTATATGAAAAAATTTTTCCTGCCGGTTTTGTGTTTTGTTTTTTTTCGTAGCCTGTCGTCTTTTTGAACTGAAAAGCATAAGCTTACCCCAAGCTATCGATATTTAACCGATACGCGGTTCAACAAGAAACCTCACCCCCTTGATCCCCCTCTCCATCACGCTTACAGGCTGTTGCCACAAAGTGGTCCCCTCGGGACAGTTCTACGAAGGGACACTCTAATTTCCCCTTAGAAAAGGGGATTAAGGGGTTGTATTCACTTGGCTTATTTAAAAAACATTGTGTATTATCAGTGTCAATTAAAATTTAAGACAAAAATAAATTTACTCTTGATAAACACATGAGAAACAACCCCTGCCATAGGCACCCCTTACGGGGCTAGCCCCCTTTTTTAAGGGGGAACCGATGTTTTCAATTTTGTACATTTGCTCATTCTGCCACATGGTAGTCACCTTGTGGCAACAGCCTGCTTAGCGTGACAGAGAGGGGGAACTTTTCCGCGGCGCGGTTTAATATTTGTAGCCCGGGGCAACGCCCCGGGTAATGCATCATCACATAAATTATTGGGAACCCCGCGGGGGTTCAACATTGAATTGGTCCTTTGATTATAATTAATTCTAAACGCTCTTAACATAAAAGCAGGAACCAATGCTGTCCAAAATAAATCACATTTCAAAGAATGCATATTGTTTTTTATAGAGTTAAGCTTTAATATTTCGAAGTACTTAGTTTAGGCTATTTGAACCCATCCCCGCCAAAAGGCGTTCCGCACAGGCGGAATAACCCATCCGTTGGAGGGGAATGCTTTTTTCCCCTCTCGGGAGGGGATAAAGGGGTGGGTTCTTGCTTAGGTGCATATCTACTTTTTCTGAAATTCTACCCAATGATAATTTCTTTCTTATCCCGCATGGTTCGCTGCCATTGGAGACCCACCCCTTACCCCTCCGTCGGAGGGGAATTCTGATTTCCCCTCTTGGGAGGGGATTATCCCGCCGATGCGGGATGGTTGCGGCAAGAGGTGTGTATGAATAATTTTCTTATACAAAAAATTATATTTTGGACAAGTATGAGCAGCGCCAACTAATTTTTCATTGCAATATTGATCCATCCTGATATAGATTGTGTGTAGTTACAAATCTGTTAGCCGGTGATCCCATATTGTTTAAAGGAGTCCAGATATGATAGCTTTACAATATCGTCGACCGAAACAGCTGGTAAAATGTGAACTGCCCGTTCCGCAAATTAAAGACGACGAGGTTTTGATCAAAACAGCTTTTGCCGGCATCTGCGGTACGGATCTGCATATTATGAACGGGGCATCCCCGGCTGCAGCGCAGGTCGTACCGGGACATGAATTCAGCGGTACCGTGGTCCAAACCGGAAAAAACGTAACCAACGTTGCAGTCGGCGACCGGGTGGCGGTCGATCCGAATAATTACTGCGGCGCTTGTAATCCCTGCCGGGACGGTCAGATTCATTTCTGCAAGGCGATCGAACCGCTCGGTGTTTTCAGGGACGGCGCCTGGGCCGAATACTGCGCGGCACCGGCGAAACAGGTCTATCCCCTGCCCGAAGCAATTTCACTGGAATGGGCGGCGCTGAGCGAACCCCTATCCTGCCTCCTGCATGGCTGGGATCAGTTGCAGCCGCTAAGATATGATCAATCCGTTTTAATACCCGGCAGCGGACTGATGGGGCTTTTATGGGGACTGACGCTGCGTCAATTCGGTTTTACCCGCCTGCTGCTTTCCGAACCCAGGGAAAACCGGCGCGCCATTGCCCGAAAGCTTAAGCTGGATGTGCTGCAGCCGGGAATCATCTACTCCAATTTTGCCGAAACCAACGCAGGATATGATATTATCATCGATTGCAGCGGCAGCGCCGCAGCTATTGAACAAGCCATCGACTGGCTTAATCCCCGCGGTAAATTTCTGTTTTTCGGTATCTGTCCGCAAAACAAAAAAATCAATATCGAACCGTTTAAAATTTTTCAGAAAGAGCTGACCCTGATCGGCTCGGTGATTAATCCGTTCACGTTTAACCGGGCAATCGATCTGACCAAAAAGTTGCAGCGTCCGCTTGAGGATCTGGGCGTCCGTTTTTTCAAACTGCACGAATATGAAAAAGCAATATCCGCTGCCGGAAGCGGCGCAGCGAATAAAGTGATTTTCGAGCTTTGAAAGTTTTTAGCTTTAATAGTTCATCCCGCAACTACGCAAAGCGCGTAAAGTAAAGAATTATTTAATTATGGCTTAAGTTTTCTCCGTCTACTTCAAATACCTCCCGAACCAGCGCTGCATTTCGATCCACCAGCGGACGTTGTTCTGCAATCCGCTGATCACATGACCCTCATCGTGAAATACAACCAGTCGCGAGGGAATGCCCTGCCGCTGCAGCGCCGTGAAAAGCTGCAGGCTCTCGGCAAAGGGTACGCGAAAATCGAGATCGCCATGCGTTACCAGTGTCGGTGTACTGAAATTTCTTGCATAATTATGCGGCGACCATTTTTCATATAATTCCGGTTCATCCCAGGGCGTTTCGCCCATATCCCAGGCCGGAAACCACAATTCCTCCGTAGCGCCGTAAAAACTGATCAGATTATACAATCCCGCATGACTGACGATACAATCGAAACGGTCGGTCTGTCCCATAATCCAGTTCACGGAGTAGCCGCCAAACGAGCCGCCGATGGCCGCCTGCTTTTCTGCATCTATGAAATCGTAATTTTCGATCGCGTAATCCAGTCCGCGCATCAAATCCTCGTAAACCCGGCCGCCGTAATCACGGCTAACCTGTTCCCGGAACCGCGAGCCGTAGCCTTCGCTGCCGCGGGGATTGATGAAAACACCGACATAACCGCGCGCGCTGACCAGTTGGAAGTTGAACCAGGTCGTCATGAAGCGATCGGCCCACATGCCCTGCGGACCTCCGTGAATGGTTAAAATGACGGGATATTTTTTATCCGGATCAAAATCCGGCGGACGCTGAATGAATCCGTGTACTTTTGTGCCTTCGGCGCCTTCGAACCAGAAATCCTCCAGTTTGGATAAATCGAGCTCCGCCGTCAATGTTTTATTGACAAACGTCAGTTGCCGGGCGTCGCCGCCTTTGGCAGACATGCTGAACAGCTCGGCCGGCTGATGATTGTATGAACGCGAAAAAATCAGCTCTTTGCCGTCAGGCGTCACCTGCAGCCCCGTATTATAACCGTCATGACTGAGCCTTTTCACGTTGCCTTTTAAATCGACGCGGAAAATCGAAACGCGCCCTTCATCGCGCGCCGTAAAAAACAGGGCATTACTACCGGGATGCCAGACAATCTCGCGTACCGAACGGTCCAGGCCCTCGGTAAGTCTGGTCAGATTACCGTTTTGCCGGTCATAGAGCGTCAGCACTTCGCGGTCCGATTCATAACCGACTTTTTCCATGGCCGTGTAAGCGATATAGCGGCCATCCGGCGAATAATGCGGATTGCTGTCGTAGGCAGGATTTTGGGTCAGTTTGCGTTCCTGCATGTTTTGCAGATCGAGCAGGAACAGATCGTGATTGGTGCTGACAGCCAGTATGGAATCGATGTTTTTGACGTAGCATAATTCACTGCCATCCGGCGACAGATCGAAATCATCACTGCCGGCCAGCGATACCGGCGGCACATCAAAATCGGCGGGCGTCAAATCGGTCATGGCGCCGTCCGCGGGATCGATTTTGAACAGGTGATTGCGTTTATCGCTCAGCCAGCGGTTCCACTGGCGAAAGAGCAGGTTATCGATGGTACGCGCAGTTGACAAAGGTAAGCGCTTCCCGGTCCAGTTTTCCTGCGGCGCTTTACCGGGGGGAACGACACGGGAGCCACAGACAAGAAACGCACCGTCTTTCGACCACAGCGGCGCGTACAGACTCGTTTCGGCGGCGGTTATTTTTTGCGCTTCACCGCCATTAATATTGATAACATATAAATTATTGACGCCCTCGCGATCGGATAAAAAAGCAATCCGGTCGCCCTGCGGATGCCAGCGCGGCTCATACTCGTTTTCCGTGGAAAAGGTCAATTGTTTCTGCTGTCCCGTTTTTAATGAAAGGAGCCATATATCACTGTTGAAGCGATCCTCATCGACAATCGGTACGGAAACAGTATAAGCCAGCCAATTACCGTCCGCTGAAATTTGCGGATCGCCGACCCGTTTGATCTCAAACAAATCTTCCGGAGTCATAGGCCGTTTCTCTGCGGCAGTAAGGCTGAGTGAGCCGATCAGCATTAGTGCTATAACGATTGACACTCTTCTCATGATTAATCTTTCCTTCGGTTGTTGATATTTTTTCAGATTATTAAATTCTACTTTTTAGAATGCTTATTTAAACCGAACATCACGACCAATGAAAAATTCGCCTTCATTCAAAAATATACCCGACGCCGCGCACGCTTTTGATGAATACCGGATTATCGGGATCGTTCTCGAAATATTTGCGCAAACGGGCGATAAAATTGTCCACTGTACGCGTATCGATATCGGAACTGATATTCCAGACCTTTTCCAGCAATTCTTTACGTGACACCACCTGACCTTTATTATCGATCAGATATTTAAGGAGCAGGGCTTCGTGGGAAGTCAGCCTGATTTTCTTATCGCCGGCTTTGCATATCAGATTCTTGAAATTAACTTCATTATTGCCGAAGTGATAAACCGGCAAATCTTTATTTTCATCCTTGTACCAGGACTTGCGTTTCAGCATGCCCTGTACGCGCAGCAGCAGTTCTTCCAAATGGAACGGTTTAGTCAGATAATCATCGGCACCGGCTTTGAGCCCTTTTATCCGATCTTTGGTCGTGGTCCTTGCCGTTAAAAATAAAACCGGAATGCGGCTGTCCTGTTCACGCACCCGTGCGGCTACGGTATATCCATCCACATAAGGCAACATAATATCCAGGATGATCAGATCGAAACCGGCATGTCCGATCTGTTCAAGAGCCCGCTTTCCGTCTTTTACCCAGGTTACCGCGTAGCCTTCTTCCTGTAAATTGTATTCAAGACTGGTGGCAAGGCTTTCCTGGTCTTCCACCAGCAGAATTTTTGCTTTTTCATTCATCGCTTATGTCCGTTTTATTTTTCCTGCTCAATTTAAGCAGACGTTTCATGTAACGCATTTTAGCGGTTTGATATATCGGCAGGGCAATTTTAAAGGTCGTGCCCTGATATTTACCGCCGCTTTCCGCATGGATTCTGCCGCCGTGATACTCTATAATTTCCTTAACCCAGTATAATCCCAGGCCGGTGCCGGCTACGCTGGGATTATCCGGATTTTCAATACGCTGAAATTTATTGAATATGCGTTTTAAATCCTTACCCGGAATGCCAATTCCCCGATCTGTAAAATCAATATGAAAAAACTTTTCTTTTTTATACAAAATAACTTTTATTTGCGCATCGTTTTCCGAGTATTTCAGCGCATTATCCGTCAGATTACTGAATACGATTTTAATCCAGTTCCGGTCGATAACACATTCACAATCGACTTTCCCTTCTATCCTAAAACGTTCTGCAGGTAATTTATATTCTTCACGTACCTCGTTCAAAATATCCCGCATTATCGAATCGGCGTGATAGATATGATAATCGTGACTGACCTTTTTAACCATTTTTTTATGTTCCAGAGATGAAAGATAGAGGATAGAGTTGATCAGTTGATTTAAACGACCGACATCACGCAGCATCAGACCGAAGAAAGCCTCGCGGTGTTCCTGCGATACCTTCCGTTTGCGTATGGTTTCCAGATGCAGTTGGATCGAGGATAAGGGTGATTTGAGTTCATGGGTTACATTGGCAATAAAGTTGTCATAAAGTCGCGAAATATTTATCTGCTTATTTAAATATATGAAAAACAGAAACATACTGATTGACAACATAACAAGCAGGATAATACCGATAACCAGCGGACCGACATTGGTGGCACTGGATACCACCTGCGGGGACAAGCGGTCGCCGAACTGATCGAGCAGCAGGTAGTTGGTAACATACCAGTAAATCCATAATCCCAGCAGACCGAACCAGGCCAATTGTGCCAGAATGAATAAAAATACAAAATAAAAATTTGGTCCCGGTTTTTTCATTGACGCCTTAATCCCATTTAATGAATTTTAACCGTAAATATGATTCCGATAAACGGATAAATTCAAAGTGCATTTTCATAAAGTCAGTTATTTTACAATTCTTTTACATTAATGTGCTGTTAAAGATATTATAATTATCAACAACAGTAAAATAAATATAAGTCTGTAATTTTAATCCCGGTGATACAAAATGAATATTTTATTTGTTTACCCGGAAACACCGTCCACATTCTGGTCCTTCCGCAATGCCCTGGAATTTATTTCAAAGAAATCTTCCGAACCGCCGCTTGGCCTGATCACTGTTGCCGCCCTCCTGCCCGGGGACTGGCAAAAAAAACTGATCGATATGAATGTCAGCCCTTTGAATGATGAAGATATACTCTGGGCGGATTATCTTTTTTTGACAGGGATGAATATACACAAGCATTCTTTCAATGAAGTTGTACAGCGCGCAAACCGTTTAGGCGTCAAAGTCGTTGCCGGCGGCCCGATGGTGACCAGTGAACCGGAAAGTTTTTCAGGCATCAGTCATTTCATTCTGCATGAGGCGGAGATCACGCTGCCTCTGTTCATTAAAGATTTGCTTGAGGGCAATCCGCAAGCGGTTTACAGCACCGATCATTTCCCCGATATAACGGCGACGCCGCCCCCGCAATGGGAACTGCTTGAAATGGAAAAATATGCCAGCATGAGCATCCAGTATTCGCGGGGCTGTCCATTTGACTGTGAATTTTGCAGTATTACGCTTTTGAACGGACACAAACCGCGCACCAAAGATTCCAACCAGTTTCTCAATGAACTGGAAAGTCTGTACGACTCCGGCTGGCGCGGCGATGTATTTGTGGTCGACGATAATTTCATCGGCAATAAAAAGAAACTGAAAAAAGAACTACTGCCTGCTATAATTGATTGGTCAAGGCAGCACCATCAGCCATTCACATTTGCAACCGAAGTCTCGATCAATGTTGCCGATGATCCGGAACTTTTACGTCTGATGACCGATGCCGGTTTCGATCATGCCTTCATCGGTATCGAGACGCCCAACGATGCCAGTCTGAACGAGTGCGGCAAAAAACAAAACCTGAAACACGATATGCTGCAATCCATCAAAACCATGCACAGAGCCGGTTTGCGCGTATCCGGCGGATTTATCATCGGATTCGACAACGATCCGGTGAACATTTTTGATCAGCATATCGATTTTATCAAAAACAGCGGCATTGTCACGGCCATGGTCGGTTTGCTCAACGCCCCCACCGGCACGCGTCTATTTCAACGACTGAAAAAGGAAAACCGTCTCCTCAATTCAATGACCGGCGATAACATGGACGGTTCGATCAATTTTATTCCCAAAATGAATTATGCCAAATTAATGGCCGGTTATAAAAAAGTGCTCCGAACGATTTACAGCC
This sequence comes from uncultured Calditrichaceae bacterium, assembly GCA_964467525.1. Taxonomy (GTDB): domain Bacteria; phylum Calditrichota; class Calditrichia; order Calditrichales; family Calditrichaceae; genus CAYXRA01. Next base: position 533 of record CAYXRA010000018.1, on the reverse strand, counting down.
CCAAAACCTATTACGCGCGCGTTAAACAATTCCTGGAAGAATTTGAACCAAAGGTTGTGCGCGCCGGGGCAGTAAACCTGACAAACATCAAAGCCCTGCTGCGCTCGATCTGGATTTTGGGAATCAGGGAAAAAGGGAAACTGAATTACTGGAAATTGTTTTTTTCAACCCTGTTTCGCAGGCCGCGCAAATTTCCTCTGGCCATTACCATGGCCGTTTACGGATTCCACTTCCGGCAGATTATCAGGACGATATGAGCGTATTGCTTTGGGGATAAGTTTAGAAGTTTAGGGATTTAGAAGCCGTAAAAAAATAGACGCTAAAGCACTAACCAAAAATATTTGTCCCGCCCGGGCGGGATACAGGGGAGGGGGATTTTTGGAGTTGGCAAAGTCAGAGATACACGCTCAGATTTCGCAAGTAAGAATCTAAAAAACGAAACAGATACGAAAAAAGTTTAGCCGGATTTAGTGCTTTTGTGTTTAAGCGGCAGAAACGGAATAGCCACAAAATCACTAAAACACAAAACAGAC
>CAYXRA010000017.1:10407-43311 GCA_964467525.1 uncultured Calditrichaceae bacterium | reverse complement strand
ATTTTAAACAAATGAAACATCCATGATTTGGCAAACACACAAAGGCATGATTAAACAGACCCCCCACCCCTTCGTCCCGCCCTGGCGGGATTGGGGAGAGGGTTCTTCTCACATTCCCGCCCCGTCGGGACTGGGGTGGGGATTTTAAACAGATGAAATATTAATTATAGTATTTATTGAAATTAAATTTTCCGGATGAATTGTGAAAATAGCAGCAGGTGAATCGTAAACACTTTGAAGTATTAGTTGCCCGTAATTTGATTGCATTTTATATTCATGGACCGATAATGAAGGCATATGGGATTAAATGAATTCTATTTGAAGCAGCGCTGAGAAGTACATGTTTTAAAGACTGCAAAGAATGAAATTTAAAATTTGCTGAAGCAAAGTATAAAAAAAAAGGTTAATGCAATGGAAAGCGAATTTAAAGAGCTTTATCAGGAAATCATACTCGAACACAACCGGTCGCCCAGAAATTTCGGAAGAAATGATAACGCCAGTCACGTTTTAGACGGTCGGAATCCACTGTGTGGTGATCATTATACCATTTATCTGACTGTCAAAGACGGCATCGTCGAAGATATTAAATTCGATGGATCCGGCTGTGCGATTTCAAAGGCTTCGGCCTCGGTGATGAGCTCGGTTATCAAAGGTAAAAAAATAGAAGAAGCTCAGAAACTTTTTAAAATTTTTCAGGAAATTGTTACCGGGGAGGCCGATTCGGTTGACATTCCCGATCAATACATAAAACTGGCGGCTTTCGGCGGCATTGCAGAATTTCCAATGCGTGTGAAATGCGCAACTTTGCCCTGGCATACCATGTCCAATGCCCTGTCAGGAAAAAGCGACGCCGTTTCCACGGAAGAATAGTTATCAGCAGTTGTTATTTATCAAATTAAATTCGGAGGACGGCAATCTCTGAATCTTAGCCGGTACAGTTAAGCGTATTGCCCTCCTCATAAACCGGAAAAATAGTATTGATTTATCAATTATAAAGCGTAATCACTTTTTAAAACAAGGCAAAGACAAATGAATGCATCAGATAATCCGGAAAAAGTAACCAGAGATCAGGTGGTCGAAGTACTTAAAACGATATATGATCCGGAAATTCCGGTTGATATCTGGGAGCTTGGACTTATATATGATATCGACTTATCTAAAGAAAAACATATTAGTTTACAAATGACCCTGACATCACCCAATTGCCCGGTTGCCGAATCGCTGCCGATTGAAGTGCGGGATAAAATGAAAACATTACCCGGCATTGAATCCGCCGAAGTCGATATCGTCTGGGAACCGCCCTGGAACCCGGGTATGATGTCCGAGGTTGCCAAAATGGAACTGGGTTATATGTAAAAAATCTGATTGAGCAGATTTTATTTATGAAAATGGCTAAGGAAATATATAACATGCAATTTGATGTAAAAAAATACCGCGCTGATTTTCCGATACTTAATGAAAAAATTCACGGCAAACCGCTGGTCTACCTTGATAATGCGGCAAGCACGCAAAAACCGAATTCGGTGATCGAAGCTGTGGCCAATTATTACCGCCATGATAATGCCAATGTACATCGTGCTATTCACCAGTTGGGTGAGCGAGCTACGGCCGGTTTTGAAAATGCCCGAAAAAAAGTGGCCCGGTTTATCGGCGCAAAATCCGAACGCGAAATTATTTTTACGCGCGGCACCACTGAAGCTATTAATCTGGTAGCCTGTGCCTGGGGCAGAAAGTTTATCGGTCCCGGCGATGAAATCATTCTCAGCGAAATGGAACATCACAGTAACCTGATTCCCTGGCAGTTGGTGGCCAGCGAAGTTGGCGCGACCCTGAAATTTATTTCGTTTAATGTTGATGGTACGCTTGATTTCCCGTCTTTTGAACGCATTCTGTCCAATAAAACGAAACTGGTGTCGATTACACACATGTCCAATGTTTTCGGTACAATCAATCCAATAAAAAAGATCATTCGTATGGCCCGTGACCGTGGTGTACCGGTTATGCTGGATGCGGCGCAGAGTGTCCCGCATCTGCCGGTGCAGGTGAACCAGCTCGATTGTGACTTTCTTGCTTTTTCTTCGCATAAAATGTGCGGGCCAACGGGAATTGGGGTGCTTTACGGTAAATCGCATAATCTGGAGAATATGAATCCGTATCAGGGCGGGGGAGAGATGATCAGCTCCGTGTGGCTTGACCGGGCCACCTGGAACGAAATTCCGCATAAGTATGAAGCAGGTACGCCGAATATCGCCGGAGCCATCGGATTGAGCGCAGCCATAGATTATTTACAGAATATTGGAATGAAAAATATAACCCTGTACGAACAGGAACTGACAACCTATGCATTGAAAAAATTATCTGAAATTGACGGCATGGATATTTATGGCAAGGCGCCGGAAAGAGGCGGGGCGATTTCATTCAACCTGGGTAACATTCATCCGCACGACATGGCCCATTTTCTGGATCAGGAAGGGATTGCCGTACGTGCCGGACACCATTGCGCTCAGACCATTATGCGCAAGCTTAACATCGCCGCAACTACAAGGGCCAGTTTTTATTTTTATAATACTTTCGAAGAAATTGACTATCTCGTCGATAAGTTGAAAGAAGCCAAAGCCTTTTTTGATTTTTAGTAATTAAATCGCCAATCTGGCTATGTAGCTTCCTCACGATTTAATTTTACGATTTTTCCATCCTGGTATGTGAAAATAAAATTTTGCGTCTGTTCCGGGCTTTTTACTGTACATTTTAGACCAATATATTTATTGCTTTCTGTAAAAAGGACTCGAAATTGAGTAATTGCCGTTGTTATGAGAAATGTATTAAAACATACATTCTGTAATCCGGCGAAGCGCCCGTATTTAATGATTTGTTTCTAATTCCCAAAGCTTTTTTAAACTGCCTCGCATATAATAAGTTTGTTTTCATTACGTATCAGCTATATTCATCCTAAGGAAAATATTTTTTCACTTTATTTGTTTGGTTTTATTGATTATCTTCAATACAAATTAATTTGTTAGTTTTATAAACAAACAAACTAATTTTGATCAATTTATCAAGAATATACATTAAATAACCAATTCAAAACCGAAACACGATGGAGGTTTTATGCAAAAAAATAACATTCAGGAAAGGGTAAAGAAAGTGATTGGTGAGGTTTTAGATGTTGATGCCTCGGATATTGCCGGTGATGCCAATTTCATTTTCGATCTCGGCGCAGATTCGCGTCAAAGTATTGAGCTGGTTGCTGCATTTGAAGAAGAATTCGATATTGAAATGGATGAGGATAAAGCACTTGAAGTACAGAATGTGTCCGATGCAGTTGATTTTATCAGCAGTTATTTAAACTGATACATTATATCTAAAAGAAACAGGAATGAAGCAGATAAGTACGACTAAGGACAAGGAGCAGGTATGCCAGACCAGAATGGTCATCTTAAAAATTTACATAAGATTTTTTATCCGCAATCCGTTGCTATTGTCGGGGCCAACCGCGTGCCCGGAACCGTTCCCCATGATATCATTTTGAATATTCTCAAATCCGATTTTCAGGGAATTGTTTATCCGGTGAGTCCCAGGGAAAAATTTATCGCCGGCGTAAAATCCTACAAATACGTTGTTGATATCGAAGATCCGGTTGATCTGGCAATCATTGTTTTTCCAAGTTCGGTTTGCCACATGGCCCTGGAACAATGCGGCAAAAAGGGGATCAAATCGGTAATTGTTATTTCAGCCGGCTTCAAGGAAATCGGCGGCGCCGGCATCGAAAGGGAAGAGCAGCTCAAAAAAATTGCCGAAAAATACGGCATGTCTTTTATTGGTCCGAATTGCCTTGGTGTAATAAACACTGATTCGAAAACACATCTGAATGCTTCCTTTGCCCGTAAAATGCCGGAGGAAGGCAATATCGGATTTCTTTCCCAGAGCGGCGCATTATGTACGGCAGTTCTTGATTATGCCCAGGCCAAGCATATCGGTTTTTCCAAATTTGTCAGTTTTGGCAATAAAGCGGATATAACGGAAATTGATTTACTCTATTATCTGGGCGATGATCCTAAAACGAAAGTTATTTTACTGTATCTGGAAGAAATCAGCAATGGTCCTGCGCTAATGGAAGCTGCCAGGGATGTGATTTCAAAAACCGGAAAACCGATTCTGGCCATTAAATCGGGACGTACATCCGAAGGTGCATCCGCGGCGGCATCCCATACCGGATCGCTGGCCGGCAGTGATGAGATTTGTGAAGCAGCCCTGGCCCAGGCCGGCGTGATACGCTGTACAAACATTGAAGAAATGTTCAATAAAGCGATTGCTTTCGCCTATCAGCCGTTACCGCAAAATAACCGCGTCGCCATCATTACAAATGCCGGTGGACCGGGCGTGCTTACAACGGACGCTGCCATGAATGCCGGCCTGGAATTAGCAAAGTTTTCTGAAAAAACTACAACCATGTTTAAAAAAACGCTGCCTAAAACAGCGAATATTAAAAATCCCGTGGATGTTATCGGGGATGCGCGGTCCGACCGCTACAATATTGCCGTTTCACAGGCTATGCAGGATCCCAATGTGGATGGTGTTTTTGTAATCTTAACGCCACAATCTATGACCGATATCGATACCATTGCTCATGAGATTTGCAATGTTGCTCAAAGGTATGATAAACCGATTTACACATCGTTTATGGGACAGGCAGATGTTGCCAGCGGCATCGATATTTTGCAGCGCAATAAAATTCCGCATTATATTCTGCCTGAATCCATGACCGCGGCTTTTGCAACCACCCATAATTTTAAAAGAATGCTCGAACAGGAACATGTGGATTTTAAGGATCAGATAAAGGGGAACAAAGCAGAGGCGCATCGTATCCTGGATACTGCCAAAAAGGATCATAAACCATTTCTGGCCGAAGCCGAAGCCTCCCGCGTGTTAAAAGCATACGGTTTGCCCGTATTCGAATCCATTGTTGCAAAATCCCATGAAGAAGCAGTCGAATTTGCAGCGAAAGTCGGATATCCCGTCGTATTGAAAATTATATCTAAGGATATTGTCCATAAATATGACATGGGCGGCGTTATGCTCGATATCTCCGACGAAAAAGCACTGCGCGAAAGCTATGACAGGATTTTGAAAAATGTGGAAAAGCATCATCCCGAAGCGGATATTGAGGGAATACTAATACGTAAAATGATCCCCGAAGGAGAGGAGATCATTATCGGTATTAAGCGTGATGTATCATTCGGCCCTGTTATCATGCTGGGATTTGGCGGTATTTTTGTTGAAGTTTTGAAAGACGTCACATTCAGGGTCGTACCGCTGGAACGCAGCGATGCCGAATCAATGCTTCGGGAAATTCGCGCCTCTAAATTGCTTTACGGCGTGCGCGGCCGTCCCGAGCGCGATGTGGATGCTTTAATCGATGCTATTCACAGGTTATCGCAACTGGCCGCGGATTGTCCGCAAATCCAGGAATTGGATATCAATCCCCTGCTTATCCTTGAAAAAGGAAAGGGGTGCTTTGTCGCAGACGCAAAAATTATGCTCTAACTTTAAAGGAGAACATTATGCGCATTATCATTCATGAAAATTATCAGTCACTCAGCAAATGGGTGGCTTATTACATCGCCAGGAAGATCAAAAAAGCAAAACCAACCCCGGAAAATCCTTATATTCTGGGATTGCCGACGGGATCTTCGCCGGTAGGAACCTATCAGGAATTAAGACAGCTGTATAAAGAAGGCAAGGTTTCATTTGAGAATGTGGTGACATTCAATATGGATGAATATGTCGGCATTCCCGAGGAACACCCCCAGAGCTACCATTATTTTATGTGGAACCACCTGTTTAGTCACGTGGATATTAAAAAAGAAAATGTGAATATCCTCAACGGTAATGCACCGGATCTGGATGCGGAATGTGCGCGATATGAAAAGAAAATCAAAGACCTTGGCGGCATAGATCTTTTCCTGGGTGGTATCGGCCCGGACGGGCATATCGCTTTCAATGAACCCGGGTCATCGCTGTCATCAAGAACGCGGATCAAAACCCTGACCTACGATACACGGGTGGCCAATTCCAGGTTTTTTGATAACGAAGTGTCCAAAGTGCCCAAAACGGCTTTAACCGTGGGCGTTGGCACCGTGATGGATGCCGATGAACTGCTGATTATCATCAGTGGCTACGGCAAGGCCAGGGCACTGCAAAAAGTCGTTGAAGTGGGCGTGAATCATATGTGGACAGTTTCGATGCTGCAGCTGCACCGCCATGGTATGATCGTATGTGATGATGATTCCACCATGGAATTAAAAGTCGGAACGGTGAAATATTTTAAGGATATCGAATCAGAAACTCTTAGCAAATTGCCTGAACTGTAATCAATAAAAACAGAAAAAGGGGAACGTTCGTCTGTTACCCTTTTTGATTTACTTTGCCTTACTAAAACGGAGTTACATTGATGCATCGAAAACTAACTGATAAGGAAATTGATCAGCTAAAACAACAAAACTGCAGCGCTGAAAACTGGGAAGATCTACTGGTTAAAGATCCCTTCGAAACAGCTAATGTCATTGGCGTACATTTCAGCGGACCTGTAAAACTGGGACACCTGCAGTCATTTGGAAACAGTGCTATCAAAGATAAAAGACCCGGTATTTATCATTCCGGTATCGGATTTTGCGAAGTAGGAGATGAAGTGCGCATTGCTCACGTACGTCAACTGGAATATTATCAGATCGCAGATCGCACAGTCATTGAAAATTGTAACTATCTTGCCACCACGGAAGAAACTACCTTTGGCAACGGCACCGGGATTGATATTTTAAACGAAGGCGGCGGACGCGAGCTGCCGATATTCGACCGTTTATCGGCACACCTGGCCTACATCATCGTGCATTACCGCCATGACGCGCGCTTGATCGAAAAACTTAAGAAAATCATCAATGATTATGTTGAAAAGAAACGGACGCGCAAAGGTTTGATTGGGCAGGACAGCAAAATCACCAATTCCAATATCATCAAAAACGTGTGGATTGGCGCCGCCTCCCGGATCGACGGCGCAGCCAGACTGGAAAATGGAACGCTCGTCAGTAACGAACAGGCGCCGGTTTTTATCGGTTCTGGCGTGGATGCCGAAAATTTTATTATACAGTCCGGTTCAAAAGTTACCGGCGGCGCCATGTTGAGAGATTGTATTGTGGGACAGTCCGTACAGGTGGGAAAACAGTTTTCCGCTGAAAACAGCGCCTTTTTCGCCAACAGTGAAGCCTTTCACGGTGAAGCGTGCAGCCTGTTCGCCGGACCATACACTGTTACCCATCATAAATCAACACTTTTAATCGCCGCCATGACATCCTTTTATAACGCCGGCAGCGGTACCAATCAAAGTAATCATAAATACAAACTGGGTCCGCTGCACCAGGGCATACTGGAACGTGGTTCCAAGACCGGTTCGTTTTCATATTTATTGTGGCCCTGCCGGATCGGCGCATTTTCAGCCGTTATCGGTAAACATTATGCGAATTTTGATACAGCGCAGTTCCCGTTTTCCTATATCGAGGAAATCAACGGTAAAAGCGTTTTAACGCCGGCGATGAATTTGTTTACGGTCGGTACGCGCAGGGACAGCGAGAAATGGCCGAAGCGCGATAAGAGAAAAGACCCCGATCGTCTGGATATCATCCGCTTTGATTTATTTAGTCCCTACATCATTGGCAAGGTTATGGATGGCATTTCGGTCTTGAATGCACTTTATGAAAAAGCCGACAGAAAGCAGGAATACGTAAATTACAAAGGTATTCAACTCAAAAGATTACTGCTCAGGCGCACCCGTAAATATTATGAAATGGTACTTGATATCTACCTGGGCAACGAGATTTTGAAAAAAATTGAATCGAAGGGAATCAAAAATATCGGACAAGTCCGGACAGCTCTGAAAGCATCCCAGGAAAATTTCGGTAAAGAATGGGTCGATCTGGCCGGCATGCTGACGGCAAAATCGCAGTTGAATCTGGTCATTGAAAGAATTAAAACCGCGGAGTGCGACGATTTTCAGGCGCTGGAATCGGCATTCAGAGAACTTGACGAACGCTACCCGGAATTTGCCTGGAAGTGGTGTGTTCGCCTAATCGAAAGCAAAACCGGAAAACCGGTCACAGAGATAAACAAAGATGATTTGATCCAGATCATTAATGACTGGAAAGAATCCGGATTAAAATTCAACAATCTTATTCTCGGTGATGCGGTCAAGGAATTTGACAGTCTTTCCCGGATCGGTTTCGGCATCGATGGCGACGAAGAGACCAGAAACAGCGATTTTGAGGCCGTTCGCGGTACTTACGAAAACAACGCTTTTATTAAAGCGCTCAGGGAAGAGTCGGAGGCCATTGAAAAGCGTGCAGCCGAACTGACTGCACGGCTTGAAAAAATATAAATCTGATCTGACGGGCGACGGCGCTTAAGTTATTCGCCGATTATTTTAACCAATACTCTTTTCCGGCGTCGTCCGTCAAATTCACCGTAGTAAATTTGTTCCCAGGGACCGAAGTCGAGTTTGCCGTCGGTAATCGCCACAACAACCTCTCTGCCCATAACCTGGCGTTTCAGGTGGGCATCCCCGTTGTCTTCACCGGTGCGGTTGTGCCGGTAATGCGATATTGGTTCGTGGGGCGCCAGTTGTTCCAGCCAGTCGTCATAATCCTGAATTAAACCGCTTTCGGCGTCATTGATATATACACTGGCTGTGATGTGCATGGCATTGACCAGGCACAGCCCCTCTTTCACTCCCGAATCGGCCACACAGGCTTCGACATCAGAAGTGATGTTTATATAATCACGGCGTGTTCTTGTTGAGAACCATAGTTCTTTTCGAAACGATTTCATATAAAAAACTCCTAAACATTTTCAGTTAATTTTCTGATCTGGAATGATTTTTCGTGGAATTCATCCAGCGTCATGGTACGCAGAAAAACCAGACCCCGCGTGGAACGGATTCTGGAATCTTCGTTCTGATAAAAATAATCACGACCCAGTAAGGATTTCATAATCTGATATTGTTCCACCTGAATCTTCTGTGCCAGCCTCGAAAATGGTCCGTCGTATTCGTAACTCGGGAAAGAAGCGGCGCGCTGCGATCCGAAGGCATGCATAAAGGCATCATTGAGTATGGCGCGGGTGTTGTGGGTTACCGGAACAAAACAATTGGCCTCACTGGGATGAAAGCGATACCAGACGTTGCGATAACCCCAAACTTCAATATCTTTGCGACCGGTTTCTTTTTCGTAAAGCTTTAAAGCTTCGGATATGGCCTGCAGCACTTTGTAGTGCGTGTCCGGACCGCTGCCCTCGGGATCGAAAGCCACCGTAATAATATCCGGCTTAATGCGCTTAATCGTTTCCAGAATGGGCATTACGTCACGGTCTATGGTCGGTTCTTCTGTAAAAATCTCACCTTTATAGAATCCCAGGCGGGAATGCAGCACCGATTTGCTCGTAAATCCGAAATAGCCCCAGAGAATATCTGCTTCCCATTCACGGGTCATACCTTTTAATTGCTGGATGTAGGGTAAATCTTTTTTGCCGGGATACTGGGTTTTAAAATAATTATGCAGTTCCTGAATCCGGTTCAGAAGATTGTCGAATGAATCTTCTTCGTAAATTTCGACCAGATTGCGCAATAATCGTCGGGCCGAACCCTCATTCATGGCAAACTGATCATTGGCCGCAATACCGTCGAGATACTGAAAGACGTCCCGATTACGGCAATGCTCATTTATCGGATCAAAATAATTTTCGTCCATCAATTTTTTAAACTCAGGTTCATGTATAAAAAACAGCGCGTTTTCCAGTTCATTGAGCATATATTTGTTGGTCACCGCGGTGAATCCGCTGGTCAGATAATTGAAATAATGTTTATTGGTTGCTTCCCGCATCAGCCGCACTAAATAGGGAAGATAACCCAGCATGATGTCATCGTGGTGCGGTGCGGTGTGCAGCATTACTTTATTCTTCGGTACTTTAAGGGTCTTATTAATTCGATTGATATACTCTTCCTGCATTTCGTTTAATAAATTCGGCAAGTTATCACCTTCCTGGTTAAGGATGAGTCTGCTGGAGCGTACGGATTTTAAATCGGTTTTTGTTAGGGTGGTCAGTTGTTTATTTTTCTCGAAGGCCAGATCGGTTAATACATACAATATATCTTGTCTGGATAATTTGTCTTTTTCTTTTAGCTCCAGATATCTTCGTTCGTTTAACAGTTTGGCGGCGCCTTTAGTGATATAAAAACAGGCATTGGGTAATTCCTGTAAAACCGAAGCCGGCACTTCGTTACAGCGCTCGGATTGAATGGCCTTCAGGATTACATTGGCTTTCGCTTCACCGGCGGCGATGATGATAGCCGTTGTATTGGGATTGCTGACGATGGTCTGCAGGCCAATGGTGATAACCAGCCGGTTTCTTGAGATTTCAATGCCACCCAGATCGGATGCGGCCGCGGCCTGGGTCTCATAATTGGTCGGCGTCAACCGCGTTGTCGAATAGTGATCCGAACCTTTAACATTGAAGCCAATATGGCCGTCCGGTCCGATACCGCCAAGGAAAAAGCCGATACCGCCAAGAGATCTGATTTTCGTTTCATATTCCGTGCAGAACTGATCAACAGCCTCCAAAACGCTTTTCTGACGCTCTTCCAGAATATTTTTAGGCTGCCTGATGCGCAGGGATAAGTCAACTTTGCGTTCCGGCCAGACATCATCCAGTTGGCGCTCGGCATCCAGACCTATCGTATTCGGATTAATCAGTAAAGCTTTATCTTTATCCAGCCCGAATCCTTTGATATAATATTTGTTGACATAGTAGTAGAAACTGTTATGCTGTGATGAATTAATCGGATAAAATTCATCGATTTGAATAAAATGGAAACTATCCATTTTGGGTTTTCTGGCAGGATCGACACCGTTGGTTTCAAGCATTTTTCTGACTTTTGCCGTATTCCAGTTTCTCAACATATAATTGACCCATTTAATGAAATGTTCCGGTGTTTTACCGGTGGGCAGCGAAATGGACCATCCTTCATTATTTTGCGCCCATTCCAAAAAGCGCATGGCTGTCAGCTTGCCCAGGGCGGGAAAGTTTTCAACGATAATCGTATTAATTTTTTCTGTCGGCGTATATCTGATTTTTTGGTTATTTTTATGAAGTATTAACTCCTCAACCTTCGATGAAACGTTTTTTCCCCGTTGTTTTTTCATTATTTCCCCATTTATTTTTATTAATCATAAACAAACAATTTAATAAAAAATTTGAATTATGCCAAAATTAGCCAGCCGTAAATTAGGGCAATCCATAGGTCATGGATTATAAACCACAATTTGCTTTAAACACCCGCAGTATTTATTTTAAGCAATCAAATCAAACCCGAAATTTGTCAGATTAATTATAGCGAATTATGAAACCGGGGGTAGTTTGACTCGTATTTTTTTGCTGTTCTGCTTTTGGATTATCATTCTACTGTTTAGTGGTTTTCAAACACTTCTGTCTCAGAATAATGCTTATCAATGGCATGTTGGCGAGGAGCTGATTTACAAGGTGACGTGGTCTTTTATTCGATTAGGAACCATAAAGGTACGCATCGCAGATACAACAATAATAAATCAGCAAAAAGTCTATAAAATTGAAATGAATCTTGATTCCAATCCATATATTTTTTTTGTCAACATACATAATTACTACGAAAGTTTCATCGATGATCAGTTCAGGCTGATAAAGCACATTGCCAATGAACGTATCGAAGATAAAGCCTTAGAATCGTTACATCTATTTAATTATCAGGACAGTACTTATACAATAAGAATAAATAATCCGGAGGATTCTACTAAAAACATAGAAAAGAATAAGGCCATAGAAACGAACATGTACGACGGTATTACACTGGCATTTTTTGCACGCGCGCATGCACATGAAGAACGACTTGAAACAGTGACAACGTTTGTATTGGATACCAGCGGATTGGTGGATATTAATTTCAAGGGCAGAGGCGACGAGATAAGCATTGAGGCAATACCGGAAGATATACCCAGCTATTATGTCGAAGGAGAGATTCATGTTGAAGGTCTTGCCGGATTGACCGGGCCCTACCGTGGTTGGTTTTCCGTAGATGACCGGCGGGCGCCGCTTAAGGCCGAATTAAAAGTATTTATTGGTAATGTTAAAGTTGAACTGGATGATTATAAAAAATGGCGCCCGAACTTAAATAATTAACGGACGCCATTTAAATATGTAATCGTTTATTTTATTTCAGCAGGATCATTTGACGTGATAATAATTTTGCACCGGTTTTCAGTGTGTAAAAATACATCCCGCTGGATACTTTCCGACCCTGACCGTCTTTGCCATCCCAAAGAACCTTATGACTACCGGCGGTTTGCTTCGCCGAAATCAGCGTGGCTACTTTTTGTCCGGATATATCAAACACAGTGATTTCAACCTCGCCGGGTGTTGCTAATTCATATTGTATTACCGTCTGCGGATTAAACGGATTGGGATAATTTTGTGAAAGGTGCATTTTAGCCGGTAAATTTGTCAGCTTATCCCCGATCTTTACCGGATTTTTAACGGCGAGATTGATATCAATTTCTATTGATTTCGCCATCGTGTCATTCGAAGAAATTTTAAGCCGGCCTGTGTATGATCCGGGTTGTAAATCCGCAACGCCGATGGCAATCTGTACTTTCGTGGAATCAAAGGGATCGATCGTCCCCATGCCGTTGACCAGATTAATCCAGTCCGCCTTGTAAACGCCATAACCCTGACGACGCATGGCAGTAATATCATTGGCTGTGTCGTAAAACAGAAGACTGTCACCATCCAGTACCTTAATCTCGTCGAGCAGCAGGCCCACCAGTTCGGCGTCATCCTCCGTGCACCAGGCCAGGTCGGAAGCAAATGCGAAACGAATAATCACACTGTCCGATTTATAATTTGACAGATCGAATTCCACAGGTGTCCAGTCCTCAGTCGAACCGCCCCATCCGGGGATGCCCGGACCGAAGTTCCAGCCCTGTGATTCGTGCCCGAAACTCCAGAGACTCTGGCAATTGTAGGACGGAGAAGTGGGTACGGCCACATTAAAAGTTGCGCCGCCATCCGCCGACAGCCAGACATTATAACCATCCCAGCCGTCCCAGGGATCGGTGGCCCCTTGCGGATCTTCTATCATCCAGTAACCCATATAATTAAGCAAGGGATTTTCCGATTCGCTCAGGTCGATCATCGGTGTTTCAAGATACTGGAGCCAATGGTTATCGTAGCCAAGTAAATAATCATCGGCACACCACCAGGCGTAATCGTCCTCGTAAGGTATAAAGTCATCGGGATGAAAGGCAACAGGCACTTCATAATCCACAACCGAGTATTCCAAAACCTGTTCGCTTGAATTATAAAGCGTGATTTCCGCCTGATAAACGGAATCGCCGCGCACTACATCCAATTCAATATTTTCTATGTCTACGGATAATGCCGGCCCGGAAATCGTTGTATTCCAGATAAAGGGGATGTTTTCCCCCATGCCGCATTCACCCCATTTAATCCTGAAATAGCCGTCTTCGCCCCAGTTTTCACCCCAGCTGTTTTTACAGATCCAGCATTGTAATTCATCATCCCAGCCGACAATCAAAATGGCATGTGCGCCGCTGGGCACATTGGAAACAGGCTCATAAACACCGCTGTTATAATAGTAAAAATCGTCGTAAACCGTATAACTGGCTGAGACCGGATGACGATAAACGGCCTCCTTTATAATATCGATGATCGCTTCATCCAAAGTAACAAAGCCCCACCCCGGAATTTTTACCACCTCATCGGTCCAGTTTTCGCAGGCGTCACTGCAGGGGATTTCGTCGTCTGCTTCGTAGGCAAAACAGGATTCCGTTGGCACACCCGTGTCCCGGATAAAATCAAGCGCATAGGATACCTGCCAACCGTCGCAGGATCCTTCTGTACAGGAGAGCACAAACTGCTCCGAGAGATCGATCAGCGAATCGGGATAGTTATTATGGATTTTCCACCAGGATTCAACCTGGGCTATTGCCGAGAAATCCCAGCAGCTGCCGCAATTACCCTGATTTTTAACCGGTGTTACCCAGTTGCCGCTATTATTACGCCAGTCAAATTTTGCAGGTAACTGACCGGTTTTCTGCAATGTCATAAACCTGGATTCGGCGTATTCACGGGAAACCGGCAGAGCGCCGCATAACATGTGTTTTTCCTCGGTAGTGAGCTTGGTAATCCAGTTTTCTGCCGCTACCCAGGCGGCGCCTTTGCGGGCGATAGCATTTTTCAGTTCATCAACCTTTTCGGATGCAAGTACTTGGGTAGTTAGTGTAATGCTGATCCAGGATGCGGCGATGATCATCAGGAAAAGGGGCTTTATTCTCATTTTGATCCTTTATCTGCTAAATCATTGATAATTGGGTACAATTTCATGGTATCTGCACAGGATCAATATACGGATTATGTATCATTCTTGCAAAACCTGGAATATTGATTTTTTCAAAATTTAAATAAGATATAGGTTGGTTACGTCGGATTAGTTATTTTTTATGAAAGCAAAAGTTTATCAGGGTAGACAAAATCTGAAAACCAATTATAAATCCACCGAATACTGACTCATTTATCGTCCGGTCATTTTAATGTGATTTTTTCATGCTTTATGATTAAATTTTACAATTGTTAAATTTGGAACGAATTGGATTAATTTTATGCGTTATTTTCAAATCTCACTTTTACTTATCCTGATTGTATTATTTTCATGTGCTGAAAAGGAACCACCGGAAGCGCCTGAAAAAATCCTGGCCAGAGTCGGGAATAAGACGATTTCCAAAGCGGAGTTCATACGCCGCGCTGAATTCACAATCCGCCCGACTTATGCCCGCGGCAGCAGCAATGTCGAAAAGAAAATTGTGCTCAATTCTCTGTTAGCCGAAAAAATGCTGGCGCTGGAGGCCGGCGAACAAAATGAACTGACAGAAAATCCGCGCTTTCAACGCTACATTGAAGGACGGCAGGAGCAGGCCATGCGCCAGTGGCTTTATCATATCGAGGCTGAGCGGAAAGTCATTCCCGATACTGCGCAAATCAGAAAAGCTTATCACATGGCCGGCAGAAAGTACCGCCTGCAATATTTTTCATTCGAAGATGAGAAACTGGCAAATACGATTCAGGATATGATCAGAAATCACCAGATTCCTTTCGAAGATATTTACAGAGAAATTAGCGGTGGGAAACCGGTTCCGGAGCGGGAGCTTGGCTGGCATCCCTCGCTGAATCGTGTTATGCTGGAAGCTTTGTTCGAAGAACCGGATGCTATCAGCAAGGATCAGGTTGTCGGACCACTCAAGATTGGTGACAGTCAATATATGGTAATTAAGGTTAAAGGCTGGCAGGATGAGGTTCTTCTGGCTGATACGGATATAATCGAGCGCAAAAGAAAGGTGGAAGAATATCTTGTTCAGGAGGAAGCGCAGCGAATATACGACCGGTTTATCTCCGATGTCATGAAAGGCCGGAAGATTGAGTTTAACAGAGATGTGTTCGCGAAGGTGGTCAATTTAATCGGTCCGTTGTATCTGCAAAGCAGTCAGCAAAAAGAGGATCTCTTTCTTAATCAAACCATGGATAAAAAACTAGAAATGCCTGATTTTTCCCAAACTTTAGACAATATAGATGCCCTCAGGGATCAGCCGCTGTTTACCTATGAAGGGCAGGTCTGGACGGCAGGTATGCTGGAGGAGGAGCTTGACCGCCATCCGCTGGTTTTCAGAAAGCGCCGCATGAAAAACAAGGAGTTCGGCGAGCAGTTTAAATTTGCAGTGGCCGATCTGCTGCGTGATAAGGCATTGACCAAAATCGCATACGACAGGAATTACGATCAGTTAAATTCGGTAAAAAGGCATACTAATATGTGGCGCGACGCCCTGATTTCCCAGCATCAAAAGGAAAACATTCTGGATGCGCTGACACCTGACCAAAGCGACAGCCTAAAGACAGTAAGGATCATAGAAAAATTTCTGAATCCATATATCGATGAACTCCAATCAAAATACGGCGATCAGACAGAAGTGGATATTGAAACATTCAATGAAATCGAATTAACTGATATCGATATGTTTGTAACTCAGCGAAACGTGCCGTTTCCGATCCTGGTTCCGGCGTTCCCCCGGATTACGACAGACTATAAACTGGATTACGGTAAAAAGATGGCATCAGAACCGAAGCAGGAGCAGCATCGTGAATCCGAAAGAAATTAAAAAAACAGCATATCAACTGGAAAATAAACAAACGCATTTCAAAGCGATAGTCGGATTTGATGGATTTATCGATTCGATTATTCATCTTGTGCAGGAACGCACCAGTGTGGATAAGTTTAAACGCCTGAATACAATGAAGGATCTGGCGGCGCGGATCGATGCGGCGGCAGGCAAAAGCGCCAATATCGAAGCGGTTGTGCGCCATGTGAAATTAGGCGGTAACGGTCCCATTATGGCCAACGCGCTGATCAATCTTGATTTTCCGGTAACCTATATCGGGGCGATCGGCGCCGGAAAAGTGCATCATGTGTTCAGAGGTTTTGCCCAAAGATGCGAGCAGGTAATTGGTCTTGCAGAACCGGGGCTGACCGATGCCCTGGAATTTCTGGACGGTAAGATCATGCTTGGGAAAATGACCACAATGCAAAATGTTAACTGGACCAATCTTAAACAACAGATGCCGGAAGCACAACTGCATCAGCTATTTGGAAAAACTGCACTTCTCGCTATGGTTAATTGGACGATGCTTGCGGAGATGAACAGCATTCTTGAAGGTGTAACCCAGATTTTTTCAGAGTCTCATGACCGAAAAACAGTCTTCATCGATCTGGCCGATCCAAGGAAAAGGCCGGTATCAGAATTGCGTGAAACTCTGAAGATAATTAGTAACATGCAGCGCTGTGCCGATGTTATTCTGGGATTAAACGAATCGGAATCTGTGCAGGTGTGTAATGCGTTGCAAATACCGGATAAGGATAACTTGCAGGAAAGAGCAGATCGGGTACTGAATCAAATGCAAATTAAACAGGTCGTGATCCATCCTATAAAAGAAGCAGTGTCCGCGAATGAAAACGGAACGGCGCACATTGAAGGCCCTTATGCACAGGATCCGGTGCTGACCACCGGCGCTGGTGACAATTTCAATGCCGGCTATTGCCTGGGCTATCTCAGCGGACTTTCCTTGCAGCAATGTCTGATTACTGGCGTATCCGCATCCGGATTCTATGTGCGCAACGGCAAGTCTGCAAATCGAACGGAATTATGCCGTTTTATGCACAACTGGGCCGATAACAAAATAGACCGGGAACACAGCAATGCGAATGTTTCCGGTGAAGTAATGATGAAAGGCTAACCAAAAATATTTGTCCCGCCCGAGCGGGATAAAACTGCTAAAAAATCTCTTTCCCCCCCCCTTGCTTCCCGCCCGGGCGGGATACAGGGGAGGGGATTTGGAGTTGGCAAAGTCAGAGATACACGCTCAGATTTCGCAAGTAAGAATCTAAGGAAAAGGCTGAGGCTAAGGCTGAGAGAGGTTGGGATAATAATTTACAATACATCTGAAGTTTTATCATCCAGAATAAAAAAATAGTTTCCGTAGTGGAAATGATTCGCTTTTTCATAGATAAAGGTTAAGTAAAAATGAGGAGGCCTATTTAGCGGAAAAAGCTTTTACTCTTATGCTTTTTGCCTTAGCCTTTTCCACGGCGCGCTTTAAATTAGTAACTACTTCCCGTTTCGCAGGGAAATTTTTAAAATTTTAAACTAAAGGATGTGAAATCTTGATTAATGAATGGGATTTAAGCGAAACTAATCTCGACCGTTTATCGAAAAGACTGCCGGAAGTCGCCGTTATTCCGGTGGGAGCGATTGAGCCCCATAACCGCCATCTGCCGCAGGGACAGGATTTTCTGCATACCACTTATGTCGCCAAACGCTGTACTGAAACAGCGTGGCAAAAATGTAAATCAGTCATCTGCCTGCCGACCATACCTTTCGGTGTGGATTGTAATCTCATGGATTTTCCGCTGGCCATTCATGTTTCACAGGATACGCTCAATGCCCTGTTAAGCGATATAATCAAATCGTTGCGACACTACGGTATTAAAAAAATTGTGATTATTAATGGCCACGGCGGCAATGATTTTACGCCCCTGATACGACAGTTACAATGTGACCTGGACGTGCATTTGTTCGTCAGTAACTGGTGGAAAGTGGCTATGGATAAGTATAACGAAATATTCACCAATGAAGATGATCATGCCGGCGAATTCGAAACCTCGGTCGCCCTGGCCCTTTATCCCGATCTGGTGGAAATGGATAAAGCAGGGGACGGGATGCCCCGGGATTTCCGCTTCGATGCGCTCAAAAAAGGCTGGGTGCAAACGAGCCGCCGTTTTTCACGACTAAACGACCAATGTGCCGCGGGGAATCCCGCTGAGGCTGACGCCCAGAAGGGACAGATGTATATCAATCTGGTTTGTGAACGAATCAGTACCTTTTTGATCGAGCTGGCGGAATCAGCCATCGATGAAGATTTTCCGCAGGAAAGAAAACGGTAAAAAGTTTCGAAAATTCAGGGAAAATTTAGTGAAAATTAAATTGCTGATTTTAATCGTTATTTCAGGACTTATGCTGCTATTCTGCAAAAATACGGAAGATAAAGTAATTTCACCGGTCATGAACGTCATGTCATTCAATCTGCGCTACGACAATCCCGGTGACGGACCGAACGCCTGGAAATTCAGGAAAGAATTGGTCTGTAAAATATTTACGGATAATGATATCGATATTGCCGGAACGCAGGAAGCCTTACACCATCAGATTGCCGATCTGGAACTGTGCCTGCGCGAATTTTCATGGACCGGTGTGGGACGCGATGACGGTAAACAGGCCGGCGAGTATGCGGCCATTTTTTACCGTAAAAAACGCTTCCGCCAAATCGACGGCGGTACATTCTGGTTATCGGAAAAACCGGAACAGCCCGGCAGTATGGGCTGGGATGCAGCCTGCACCCGCATTGTGACCTGGGCTGAATTTACAGATCTGCGGACAAACAAGAATTTCTACTTTTTTAACACCCATTTTGATCATGCCGGCGATACGGCAAGATTGGAAAGCGCGCGGATGCTCAGCAAAAAAGTAAAATTCATAAGCAGGGGAAAGCATACGCTGGTCAGCGGTGATTTTAATTTCAGCCCTGAATCGGAACCTTATCAGATGCTGAACGGAAGCATCATATTAAAAGATGCGCGAGCCGCATGTCGAACTGAAGCAAAAGGTCCGGACTGGACCTTTCACGGTTTTATTCCCGCTGGCGGCAGGTTCAGGCTGGATTATATTTTTATCTCGGATGATGTCAAAGTATATTCGCATCGAACCGTTGATACAAAATGGGATAATCGTTATCCTTCCGATCATCTGCCGCTGATAATTGCCGTATCGCTTTGAATGTTGTTTAACGTATGAACCTATGACAGGATCAATTATTTATGAAGCTCGAAGCAAAGCCATATTTTCTTCAAAATAGAATTCAGCATTATGACTGGGGCGCGCGAAACGAAAATGCCTTTATACCCAAATTTCTGAGTATCGATGTTGAAACAGACAGACCCTACGCAGAGCTCTGGATTGGCGCCCACCCCAATGCACCCTCAGACACTATCGTTGATGATAAATTTGTTCCGTTGGATCAATTTATTAAAAGAGATCCTGAAGCCGTTTTGGGCAGATACGTAAATCGTAAGTATAACGGAATTTTACCGTTTTTACTTAAAGTGCTGTCGGCGGGTGAAGCCCTGTCCATTCAACTGCATCCTGATAAAGCGCAGGCGGCCGAGTTACATCGCAGGCATCCCGAACATTATCCCGATGATAATCATAAACCGGAAATCGCCGTTGCACTCGATCATTTGCAGGCGCTGGCCGGATTCCGGTCTGTTGAAGAAATCAGTCTCGTACTGCATCGTTACCCTGAAATTAATGCCCTGTTTGAAAGGGAAACCATTCAAAAATTAATGCAAAGCCGCGACACAGCTTTTACGGATCAGCAATTATTGATTAAAAAACTTATGAAAGAATTGATCCGCATTGCATTGAAAAATGAAGATATTTTAGACCGTTCTCTCGGTCAACTCGAAACACGCCTTAAAAAAAAGCAAAGTGAATGCAATGAAAGGGATCGCCTTTTTCTCGATCTCAGGCAAAAGTACGGCGTCGATATCGGATTGATTTTTATTTTTCTTTTGAATTTGGTGAACCTTTCGCGGGGACAGGCGCTGTTTTTAAGCGCAGGCAGGCCACATGCCTATCTCAGGGGTAATATCATCGAATGTATGGCCAACTCCGATAATGTTATCCGCGCCGGATTAACCCTAAAATACAAAGACCTGAAGACAATGCAAAAGATCGCGGATTGCACGCCGGGATCGGGTCAGCGCTATTCGGATAATTTCAAAAATCAGGAATTTACATATGAAACGCCGGCAGATGAATTTCAGCTCACACGGATTACACTTTCTGATAGCCAGTCGAAACAGGTAAAAACCTCCGGATGTATTCAGGTTTTGCTGGTTACTGAGGGTCTAATTGAAATTGAATGGCAGGAGAGCAGGGAAGCGGTTGCAAAAGGTAAGGCGCTGTTGATCCCGGCCAGCCTGGATCAATATATCCTTTCAGGTAAAGAACAATCGTTCATTTATAACGTAACTGTAAGAAATGATCAGAGATATTAATTCGCATATTCCTGATTTAATTTAAAAAACATGATATATTTAACCGGTTTATGATTTAAATATGCGTATAATTTTTTTTGACAATAATATTTTTTTATTAGTATATTTAAAGTCTTGATTTGAACGGGGAGGTTGCGGAGCGGTCAAACGCAACAGACTGTAAATCTGTCGGCAGAAGCCTTCGGAGGTTCGAATCCTCCCCTCCCCACATTAAGCCCCTGGGTCAGTGTATTCAGGGGTTTTTTTTATTGATTTTATTCGTTTTATGGTTTATATTAAAAATTTAAAAAAAATGCTGGGGCGGTAGCTCAGCTGGTTAGAGCGCTACGTTGACATCGTAGAGGTCGAGAGTTCGAATCTCCCCCGTCCCACATTTAACCACGGGCCTGCCCGTGGTTTGTTTTATAATTAAAATTGGTAAGAGGACTGATTTCATTGAGTGAAATTAAGATAAAATTTCCGGATAATTCAGAGAAAAAATTCGAAAGCGGGATTACACCGCTGGAAATCGCGCGTTCAATTAGTAATTCGCTGGCAAAAAGAGCGGTAGCGGCTAAACTCGATGATCATGTAATAGGACTGGATCATCCGATTGAAAAATCCGGAAAAATACAGATTCTAACTTTTAATGATGAAGAAGGACGCGACGTTTTCTGGCATTCTTCCGCCCATTTAATGGCTCAGGCCATTAAACGTCTTTATCCGGAAGCACAGCTTGGCATTGGACCGCCAATTGATGATGGCTTCTATTACGATATCGATTTAGATAAGAAGCTGACACCGGAAGATTTTGACGCCCTGGAAAAAGAAATGCAGAAAATAGTCGAGGAAGACCATCCGGCTATTAGAAAAGTAATGACTGCCGCCGAAGCTATCGAGTTTTTCAGGAAAAAAAACGAGATGCTCAAAGTTGAGCTTATCGAAGATCTGGATAATAAAAACGAAACAATTTCCGCATATTCTCAGGGCGAGTTTACGGATTTATGCCGGGGACCGCATATGCCTTCAACAGGTTATCTGGGTAAAAATTTTAAATTGCTTTCTGTGGCCGGCGCTTACTGGCACGGCGATGAAAATAACAAGATGCTGCAGCGTGTTTACGCAACGAATTATCCGGATAAAAAAATGCTGAAAAAACATCTTAAGCGCATCGAAGAAGCGAAGAAGCGCGATCATCGTAAGCTAGGCCGCGAACTGGATCTGTTCAGCATTCAGGATGATATCGGCAGCGGACTGATTCTATGGCATCCTAAGGGTGCGCTGATCCGGCATATCATCGAGAATTACTGGAAACAAGAACATTTAAAAAACGGATACGAGCTCGTTTCAACGCCGCATGTGGCAAAATTAAATCTCTGGGAAACCAGCGGGCATACCAGTTTTTACAGCGAGAACATGTTTAGTCCTATTGAAATCGAAGAAGTGGATTACCAGTTGAAGCCGATGAATTGCCCGTTTCACATGCAGATTTATAATTCACATATCCGCAGTTATCGTGATTTACCGATTCGTTTTGCGGAGCTGGGTACCGTTTACCGCTATGAGCGTTCCGGCGTTTTACACGGATTGATGCGCGTACGCGGTTTTACCCAGGATGACGCCCATATTTACTGTCATCCGGATCAGTTATCGGATGAAATCGTTAGCGTTCTTAAATTTAATACCCATATTTTATCGAAATTTGGATTTACTGAATACGATGTTTATCTTTCCACAAGGCCGGAAAAATTTGTCGGCAGTGAATCAGGCTGGGATCATGCCACTGAGTCTCTGCGCAATGCACTGGAACAAGAAAACGTCGCCTATAAAATCGATCCCGGTGAAGGGGTCTTTTACGGACCGAAAATCGACATTAAAATCAAGGATGTTTTAGGACGTTCCTGGCAGTGTTCAACCATTCAGGTTGACTTTAATTTGCCGGAACGATTTGATCTGAATTTCGTTGACGCGGATGGTATGCGTCACCGCCCAATCGTTATTCACCGGGCGCTGATGGGGTCACTGGAACGGTTTTTCGGAATACTCATCGAGCATTATGCCGGAAATTTCCCGTTATGGCTGGCTCCGACTCAGGCAATTGTTCTGCCGATTACCGATGATCATCATCAGTATGCACAGCAAATTTACGGCCGGTTGTTAAGCGCAGGTTACCGGGCGGAAATTGATCGGCGCAATGAAAAAATCGGTTATAAGATTCGCGAAGCGGAAGTCAGTAAAATACCGTTTATGATTATTGTAGGCGATAAGGAAATCGAACGGGGTAAAATTTCCGTCAGGCAAAAGGGCAAGGGCGATTTAGGTTCTATGGAAGTTGCAGATTTAACACAAATGCTTGAGACGGCAATTTCCGAAACGTAGTGAAGTATTGGCTGATCTTTAAAATCAGGATGAATTGAACAATTTTTTTGGTTGAAAAAAACAACCATTAATTCAAAATAATGTGCCATAAAAAAAGGAGTGCAGAAAAATCGCAGATAATAAAACGAGAATCAATGAATCAATAACTGCTCCGCAGGTTCGTTTAATTGATCCGGACGGGAAGCAGATAGGGGTCGTATCAATAGAAGAAGCACTTAGAACTGCCGGAGAATATGACGTTGATCTTGTAGAAATTGCCCCTCAGGCAAAACCGCCGGTATGCAAAATTATGGATTTTGGCAAATATGCCTATGAAAAGAGTAAGAAGGAAAAAGACAGTAAGAAAAAGCAGCATACGGTGGTTGTAAAAGAAATCAGAATGAGACCGAAAACAGAACAGCATGATCTGGATTTTAAAATAAAACATGCCCGATCGTTTTTGGAACAGAAAAATAAAGTAAAGTTTACCGTGCAATTCCGGGGCCGCGAGCTGGCTTATAAAGAATTTGGCGAACAGTTACTTGAAAAAGTAGAGGAAATGTTAGAGGATATCGGAAAGGTTGAGATTCCGCCCAAATTTGAAGGAAGAAGCATGACGATGGTGATGTCGCATAAATAGAAAACAGAAAGGAGCATATAGATATGCCGAAAATGAAATCGAACAGAGGCGCCGCAAAACGGTTTCGGGTGACTGCTTCGGGGAAAATCAAAAGGCATTCTTCCCATCACAGTCATATTCTGACTAAAAAGTCTTCAAAAAGAAAACGTAAACTGCGCCAGGAAAACTTCGTTTCCAGCGCCGATAAGGTGAAAGTACAGAAATTGATTTTAAAATGAACTAACAGGAGATAGAAAATGCCACGCGCTACAAATAATGTCGCAGCACGGCGAAGAAGAAAAAAAGTATTAAAAGCTGCCAAAGGATACAGATTAGGTAAGAGCCGTTTATATAAAACTGCAAAAGACCAGGTGGAAAAAGGATGGCAGTACGCTTACAGAGATCGTCGTGCGAAAAAGAGAACTTTTCGGAAATTATGGATTACCAGAATCAACGCCGCATGCCGGTTAAGCGGCGTGACCTATTCGGTTTTTATGAACAGTCTTAAAAAATCCGATATCGAATTAAACCGCAAATCACTGGCAGATATGGCTGTCCACAATCCGGAAGCTTTCGGGAAACTGGTTCAAAAAGTAACCGCATAATTCCCGTTTATACAAGTATTTAAAAAGGAGGTGCCTTCCATATTGCACTTCCTTTTTTATTATACAGGCAAAGGTAAGGCAATGCTTGAGAAGATCGAAAATATCAGTATAATTTTTGAAGATGACCTCCGCAATGTAAAGGATAGCAGCGACCTGGAGAACCTGCGCATTAAATATCTGGGCAGAAAAGGGTTGATTGCCGAAGCTTTTACACTTATGGGGCAGGTTCCCAAAGAACAGAAGCCTGAAGTCGGCAAAAGATTAAACATTCTTAAAAATCAAATAGATGCAAAATATAAAAACCTTTCCGAAAGTTTTAAAAAGGATGAACAGGCTAATAAACTAGATTTAACCCTGCCGGGGCGGAGACCGTATCAGGCCAAAAAGCATCCTCTGACGCAGGTGGCTGATGAAATAAAAAGTATTTTTAAAAGTATGGGCTTTACTATCGAAGACGGCCCCGAAATCGAGCTGGATTATTATAATTTTGAAGCGCTCAACTTTCCCGAAAAGCATCCGGCCAGAGATATGCAGGATACGCTGTTTATTTCTCAGGATGTCGTTTTACGTACCCATACCTCGCCGGTTCAGGTCAGAGTCATGGAAAAGAAAAAACCGCCGGTGCGGATGATTGCCCCCGGTCGTGTTTACCGGCGCGATACGCCGGATGCCAGTCATTCACCGGTTTTTCATCAGAGTGAAGGCCTGGTTGTCGATGAAGGGATCACCTTCGCCGACTTAAAAGGGGCGATCGAAGCATTTGCCCATCGTATGTTCGGCAAAGATATTAAAGTACGTTTCCGGCCCAGCTTCTTCCCGTTTACGGAGCCAAGCGCCGAATACGACTTTAATTGTATATTCTGTCGTGGTAAAGGCTGCCGGGTTTGTAAAAATACCGGCTGGATCGAAATATCCGGCGCCGGCATGGTGCATCCGAACGTGTTTAAATATGTCGATTACGATCCTGAAAAATATACCGGCTACGCGTTTGGTATGGGAATTGACAGGATCGCCATGTTAAAATACGGCGTCAATGATATTCGTTACTTTTTTGATAATGATTTGCGATTTCTAAAACAATTTTAATAATCCTTCAGAATACGTGGTACGATATGAAATTTTCCTACAATTGGTTAAAGGAATACGTTGAATTTGAGGAAACGCCTGCGCAACTTTCGCTAAAATTAACAGAAGCGGGATTTGAAGTTGAAGAATATTTCCCTCTGATAAAAAAGTTTAGCGGTGTGATCGTGGGCAGAGTCGAATCGGTAGAACAACATCCCAATGCGGACCGGCTCACTGTTTGCCGGGTGAATACCGGAACGGATACCTATCAGGTTATCTGCGGCGCGCCCAATGTTGCCGGGGGGCAGATTGTACCGTTCGCTCAAATCGGCGCAGAATTACCAAACGGATTCAAATTGAAAAAAACAAAAATTCGCGGCGTTGAATCCCTGGGAATGATTTGTTCAAAAGCAGAACTGGGCCTGGAAAAATCATCGGAAGGCATCTGGGTTTTCGATGAGCCGCTTGAATTAAATCGTGATTTATATGAAATTTTATCTCAAAATCAGGATTACGTTTTCGATCTCAGCATCACACCCAACCGGCCCGATTGCCTTAGCATCATCGGTATTGCCAGAGAAGTGGCTGCGATTACCGGCAACGAATTGAAATGGCCGGAG
This sequence comes from uncultured Calditrichaceae bacterium, assembly GCA_964467525.1. Taxonomy (GTDB): domain Bacteria; phylum Calditrichota; class Calditrichia; order Calditrichales; family Calditrichaceae; genus CAYXRA01. Next base: position 17,256 of record CAYXRA010000017.1, on the reverse strand, counting down.
GTTAACATCAGCGAAGATAATGCGCAAAAAGTAGAAGATTTCATAACGATTGAAATTGATGATCCGGTTGGTTGTCCGCGTTATGCCGGCCGGGTAATCAAAGATATTGAACTGGGCCCCGGTCCGGCCTGGATGCAGCGCAAACTGGAAGCCGTGGGCATCAGGCCTATAAACAACATCGTCGATATAACCAACTACGTGTTGATGGAATTCGGTCATCCGCTGCATGCATTTGATCTTGACCGGATTGCCGGAAACAAAATAATCGTGCGATCCAGTCAGGATGGTGAAAAATTTGTAACGCTGGATCAGAAGGAAAGACAATTACCGCCTGAAACCGTGATGATATGTGATGCAAAACGGCCCGTGGCAATCGGTGGCGTCATGGGCGGGCTCAATTCGGAAGTTACGGAAACGACAAAAGACATTTTGCTCGAATCGGCCTATTTTAATCCCCAACGCATTTCGGTTTCCGGAAAACGCATGGGATTGAGCACGGAAGCCGCACAGCGCTTTGAACGCGGCGCCGACCCCAATGGCGTACTCAGAGCCATGAATCGTGCCAGTGCGCTGATAACCTCGCTTGCCGGCGGGAAAGTTGTAAAGGGTGTCTGCGATGTTTATCCAAATCCGGTTGAACCTAAGAAAATAAAGCTGAGAGCCAGTCGCGTGAATCATGTGCTCGGATCAGATTTGGATGAAAAAACAATTTTTGATAAACTCGCCGCGATAGAATTGAAATCGGAAAATGGTATGGTTACGGCGCCCACATTCCGTGTCGATCTTAATGCAGAAATTGATCTGATCGAGGAAGTTGCCCGCCTGGTTAACTATTCCAATCTGCCGACAAAAAAAGATACTACCTTACTTTATGAAATTGACCAGCCGCCCGCCGAAGCGCGTATCAACTTTTTCAGGGAGAGCATGATTGCCCTGGGTATGTACGAAACGATTAACAACAGCATGATGAAAACCGAAGATGCGCAAAAATTCAGCGAAAACGCCCCGGTTAAAATTATGAATCCGATCAGTGATGATATGACCGCCATGCGCACCTCGTTATTGCCCGGTCTTTTAAAAAGCCTCGCTTACAACCTGAATCGTAATATGAACGATTTGCGGTTTTTTGAAATCGGACGGATATTCAAAGCGGCGGAAGCAGGGAAGCTGCCGGATCAGCCCAATCAAATTGCCGGTATTATCACAGGAAGACGTTTTCAAGAATCCTGGGACAGCATTCCGGAAAGCGTCGATTTCTATGATATTAAAGGTATTTTGGAAACATTTTTGGAAAAAATATTTCTTGACAACTTTCATTTTATTTTATATGATAAATCAAAATACTTCGTGAAAAATGAAACTGTCGCAGTAAAATCCGGCGACGAAATAATTGGATTATGCGGCAGAATTGAAGAAGAAATTGCCGATTATTTTGAAATTCAGAAACCGGTTTTTGCGTTTGAACTTGACGATGAAAAACTGAAGGATCTTTTAAATTTTGAGCGGCGTTATAAGCCGATTCCGCGCTATCCCTATTCAGAGAGGGATATTGCCTTTGTAATGGATAGCCGGATTGCCGCTGCCGATGTACTCAAGTATATTCGGTCCGTGAGCGGTCCGCTTTTGGATAGCCTGGAAGTGTTCGATGTTTATGAAGGTAAGAATATTCCGCCGGGGAAGCGCAGCCTGGCCGTTCGTTTACATTTTCAGTCGAACGAGCGCACGTTGAATGACGATGAAGTGGATACCATTTTTAAAAAGATCATTGAAACAACAAGTAAAAAATTTAACGCTGGTTTAAGGCAATAACCCATGCATCTTGAACAATTTGAAAAATTGCGCGAATTGGTCGATGAATTAACGATAAAATTCAGACAATTAAAATATAAAAATATTGAACTTCAACGGGAAAATGACGATCTTAAGAACAAAATCAGGATGTATGAAAATTTACCTGATGATTTGGATTTAAATAGTCTTGAAAGCACAAAAAGTGAAAATGAAAGGTTAAACAAAAAAAACAGAGAAGTTAAAAAACATATTTTAGAACTAATTTCTCAATTAGAAAACAAAAAAATTGGTGTTGATTCTTAATTCAAGGATTATAAATAATGACTCCTGGGCAAATACGGGTAAGTATATTTGGTACTGAATATTCGCTAATAGCAGAAAATGATGAAAGTTACATAAAAGAAATTGCCAGATATGTAGATGAAAAAATGCGTGAAATAGATAATTCGCAATCTCTGAAATCGTCAATGAAGGTTGCGGTATTAGCGGCATTAAATATTGCCGATGAATTATACCAGGAGCGCGCGTATAGAGAAAAACTTTTAAATCAACTTAATGAAGAAGCAAGAAAACTGAACCGTTCTTTAATTGATGTAATTGAAGAATAGTTCTAATAAATATTGAACCCTGTATTTTTACATGGTTCTGAATATAGGACCAACACCACTAACACAGGGAGCTGATCTCTGGGCGTTGATTGCAGGCCTCCAAAGAGTGGAAGCATGACCCGTTCAGGAGGCGCCCATTATGTCGAGATAGAGGTTCTATAGTTTAGACCATGTGGATACAGGGTTTTTTATTTTAGCTCTCGTTACAGGAAGTAAGGAGGATAAATGGCCGCAATGGATGTAGTGATTCCCATTGTTGTAGCGGTGGTTTCTTTTATCACGAGCTGGATTATTAATTCCTATCTGGGAAGTAAAAGCTTAAAAAATGCCAAAAGTAAAGCCGAAAATCTGATTAAAGATGCTCAGGATGACGCCCAAAATCTAAAAAAAGAAAAATTAATAGAATTAGATGAAGAAATCTATAATCAACGGCAAACTTTAGAAGAAGAGTTTAAACTCAGAAAGCAATCTCTTAAAAAGGTAGAAACAGAGCTTTCCAATAAAGAAAATAATCTGGATCGTAAGGCCGATCTCATCGCCAAGAAAGAACGGGAAATCTTTCTGCAGCAAAGGGAAATAAGAAATAAAGAAATGCAGCTTAATCTGCGTCAGGAAAAACTCGATCGGATGCTCGATGAAGAAAATAAGAAGCTGGAAACCATTTCCGGGCTGACGCGGGAAGAAGCCAAAAATATTTTGATGAATAATCTGCTGGAAGATGCCAGGAAAGAAGCTGCTAACCAGGTTTATCAGATTGTAGACGATGCCCACCGTGATGCACAGGCAAAAGCAAAAAATGTTATCATCTCAGCGATGCAGCAGACGGCCGCCGATCATGCGGTTGAGTCAACTGTCTCTATCGTTTCGCTGCCTAATGATGATATGAAAGGACGCATTATCGGAAGGGAGGGGCGGAATATTCGGGCATTCGAAATCGTAACCGGAATCGATGTTATTGTTGATGACACCCCGGAAGCGGTCATTCTGAGCGGGTACGATCCATATCGCCGTGAGCTGGCCAGGATCACGATGGAAAAACTGGTTAATGACGGACGTATCCATCCCGGTCGTATCGAGGAAACTTTCGAAAAAACCAAAGAAGAGATGCATGAATATTTCAGCGAGCTGGGTGAGCAGGCATTACTGGAAACCGGTGTGCACGGATTAAACATTGAGTTGGTGAACAATCTCGGAAAATTACGCTTCAGGACCAGTTACGGTCAGAATGTACTGCAGCACAGCAAAGAAGTGGCCAATATTGCCGGGATCATGGCCGCTGAGCTAAATCTCGACGAAACTCTGGCTAAACGGGCCGGTATTCTGCATGATATCGGTAAAGCCGTGGAATGGCGCGCGGAAGGCAATCATGCGAAAATCGGTTACGATTTCGTTAAAAAATATGGCGAGCATCCTCTCGTCCTCAATGCCATTTTAGGACATCACGGCGAGGTGGAGCCCATATCGCCCATTTCAGTTTTAGTTCAGATTGCCAATGAGATCAGTCGTTCAAGGCCCGGCGCGCGACGCGATGTAATCGAAAATTTCCTGCAGCGTATGCATAAAATGGAAGATATTGCCCAGTCTTTCGAAGGCGTTAACAGTGCATATGTTATTCAGGCGGGAAAAGAAGTACGCGTAATCATTGATCATGAAAAAGTGGACGATCCGACCAGTCATCGGCTTGCCAGCGATATTGCCAAAAAAATTCAAAGTGAGCTCGACTATCCGGGACAGATAAAAATTGTCGTCATTCGTGAATTCAGATCAATCGGATTAGCATAGAAAAAACGCTATTGTAATCAGGAGGTATCCATGAATACGGATAAAATATTGGACGGTAAACGTGTGGCGCAGGCGGTAAATAACCGTGTTTTTGAGCAGGTCGAATGTTTAAAAAGAGATAACATCCAACCCAAATTAACGGTTATTTTGGTAGGTGAAGATCCTGCATCCAAAGTTTATGTAAAGAGAAAGGGAAAGTCCTGCGAAAAATTAGGTATTTTATCCGATACAATTAATCTGCCTGAAGAAACCAGCGAAAAAGAATTGTTAGAACTTATCGGACGGCTGAACGGGGATGATTCAGTTCACGGAATTTTAGTGCAATTGCCGTTACCGTCTCAAATTAATGAAAGCCGGGTGCTATTAGCCGTCGATCCGAAAAAAGACGTAGATTGCTTTCATCCGCATAACGTGGGCCTGCTGGTCAGCGGCAATCCTTATGTTTTGCCCTGCACGCCTGCGGGCATTGTTGAAATTTTAAAATTTTATCAGATTGAGACCTCCGGTAAGCATGCGGTAATTATCGGTCGCAGTAATATTGTCGGCAAGCCGATGGCTAACCTGCTGATGCAAAAGAATGATCGGGCTAATGCAACCGTTACGGTTGTTCACAGCCGAACAAAAAATATCCCGGAATATACACGCAGTGCGGATATTCTAATTGCAGCCATGGGCCGGGCACAATTCGTAAAAAAAGAAATGATTAAAGAAAATGCCGTAATTATCGATGTTGGTATGAACCGCATAGATGCCGATAATGAAAAAGGATACCGGTTGTGCGGAGATGTCGATTATGAGGCTGTGTTTCCGAAAGCAACACATATTACGCCCGTTCCCGGCGGCGTCGGACCGATGACAATTGCCATGCTGATGCAGAACACCGTCGTTGCAACCGCAAAACAAACCGGAAGTAAAATAGTCTGAGCTGCGGAAACATTTGAAAAACCTCTGTCGTTGAATCTTTTTAGTACAACATTAGAGGTCGTACTCTTGTTTGATTTATTTGTTACGCTGCTGATTGTTTTTGTGATTCTTCTGATCGTGCAGATTGTTGCTCTGATCAGGTTGCGCTTTATGATAAAGCAATTCAGAAAATTACTGGATAATTTTAACTGGGTCGTTGCCAACGTTCCGCTGCCTGTTCTGAAAAAGCGAAACTGCCGTCACTGCAAATTCAGGCAGACTTTCATAAAAACAACGTCGACCGGAGAGCAGGACGATTTCTACTATCGCTGCAAGTTGCACGACATAAATATTGCACTGAATCAGTACTGTCCTGATTTTAATTATGACCCGCAGAAATAATCCAGGTAAAGGCCCCACGCGCCGTGCCTGACGGCAGGCAGGTGGGGAGGGGCAGGAGTGAGGATTTTAAACAGATGAAAAACAGCCATTTAATAAAATACCTGAATCCCGAAATCGTATCCGGATTAGCGAATCTGGAATTGATTGCCAGGCTGGTGGTCGAAGGGTATCTTACCGGTCTGCATAAAAGCCCCTTTCATGGATTCAGCGTGGAATTTTCTCAGCACCGTCCTTATATGCCCGGTGATAGCCTGCGTTTCATCGACTGGAAAGTATATGCACGTACCGACCGCTATTATATCAAACAGTATGAAGAGGAAACCAACCTGCGCTGTCATATCCTGTTGGATATTTCAAGTTCGATGAAATACGGTAGTGCTAAAGTCAGTAAAGCCGATTATGCAAGTTACCTTGCTGCCGCGCTGGCGTTTCTGCTTATTAATCAACGGGACGCGACCGGACTGATTTTGTTTGATGACCGGATACAAAAACAGCTGCCGCCGAGATCGGTGGCTTCTTATCTTTCACCGCTTTTAACCAATATCAGTAATACCGAATATGGCGCCGATACCAACATTAGCCGCGTATTGCATGATATTGCCGAGCAGATTCAAAGGCGGGGACTCCTTATCCTGATCTCGGATCTGTTAGATGACCCGGAGTCTGTTTTGAAAGGATTAAAGCATTTCAGGCACGATCAGCATGAGGTTTTGGTATTTCATATCATCGATGCCCAGGAAATGGCATTCAATTTTTCAGGCGACATTATATTCGAAGACCTGGAAAGTAATGAAAAGATTAAAACCCAACCCTGGTTTATAAGAGATGCTTACCGCGAGAATTTCAATCGTTTTCTTGAGTTTTACAGAATAAATTTCAGTAATAACAAAATTGATTATCAGCCTTTAATGACCGATACGCCTTTCGATAAGGCGCTGACCAAATATTTGCTGAAACGAAAAGGCATGTTTTGATTACATTACCTTTCCATTGCGCGTTGAAAAAATAACAAAAATTGTCACAACCCATCCCTCCGGCGTCGATATCAGCATCGGAATCGATACCGATCCCGATAGCGACCCCCGACCCCCGATTTAGCGCATACTGGTTAAATCGCGTTTCTTTTCCCATCGGCGTCGGAATCGGATTCTAAAGCGATCCCGAAAGCGACAACCCGACCCCGATAAAGCGGCGGGCGGATGATTTGCAAAACCCTTTCCCATCGGCATCGGGTTCGCTGTCGTTCAATATAATAAAAGCAACATAATGCAGGGATTAAAAAAATCAATATCTTTTTAGCCGGTTTTATATTGTCCCGTTTCGGGACATTGTAACTCGATAAATTTATCCCGCTGTAACTGGA
>CAYXRA010000017.1:0-10307 GCA_964467525.1 uncultured Calditrichaceae bacterium | reverse complement strand
TATTGTCCCGTTTCGGGACATTGTAACTCGATAAATTTATCCCGCTGTAACTGGATCATAAATCTAAAAAGTCTTTCGTAAATCGGCTCGATTTCCGAACCGAATTTTTTTCCGAGAATTGTACCGATCTTTTTCACGGTGTTGCTTCCGTTACAATTCTGCCAGACCACTGTGCCGAGGTCATCCAGTTTAACCAGAAAATTTTCATTTTTCATCAATGACCCGAGCAATTGTTTACCAATTTTTGATTGAAATTTCGGTTTTTTAATTACAATGTGTCCTGTTTCTTCATCAATGTACCAATCGAGCAGGCGATGAGGTATGCATAACATTAAATCGGTTGTAGTTTTACCTTTTTTCATGAAATGATTCCCAAAAACAAATCACCCTCCGGAAACTATCCCGGAGGGTGAAATTTAAACTATTGTTTTCTTTATCTTAAGAAGTCAAATCAGTTTAGACCTGATTTTTTTTATTGTTAAGTAAGTTTAACGGCAATTTAACCAGGGCATAGGTTAGAACCAAAAATACCAGGAATCCGGCAATAATACTCGGTGTTTCCACACCAAGCGTATTTACGGCGAAGTTTTTAAGCCAGCTTGCTTTTTCGCCGCCAACAATCGTTTCCACGCCGGAAAGTCGTTCACCGAGGACAACAAATGCCAGGATTACGGCCATAAGCGCCTCGCCGGCAATGAGTCCCGAAGATATGAGCACGCCCCGGTTTTCGACCTTTATTTGCTGATCGGGAGTTACGTTTTTCCTTTTCATTGTGTAATCCAGAATCCAGCGGATAATACCGCCGGTAAAAATAGCTGCTGTCGAATGGAACGGTAAGTACATTCCGACAGCGATAAGCATCGGAGAGGGAGATTTGATCATTATCAAACCAACGGCAAAAACCATACCGGCGATAACTAAAGGCCAGGCCATTTCGCCGCCAACAATACCGCGGGCCATTAAGGCCATCAAACCGGCCTGCGGTGCAGGCAATTCGGCACTACCGATATGATACACCTGATCCATGGCATACATGGGCCATATCAGCACCAAGGCAGCAACGATCACACCAATGATTTCCCCAACTTCCATGCGCCAGGGGGTGCCGCCTAAAATGTGCCCGACCTTCAGGTCCTGGGTCATATCACCGGCAATTCCGGCTGAAGTACAAATAACACCGGCCACGCCCAGAACGGCCATAACGCCGTGATCTCCTTTCACGCCGATGATGACCAGCAGTACTGCTGAGATCAAAAGAGAACTTAATGTTAAGCCGCTGATCGGATTGTTTGAACTGCCAACGAGACCGACAAGATAACCGGCAACAGCGGCAAATAAAAACCCTAAAATAACCATGATTATCGTTAATAACAGAGCTCCGAAAATTGAAGATGAAAAGTAGAGGTATAAACCGTATACAGGCAGTGCCAGCACTAATATGGCAATGCCGACTTTTTTAAAATCAAGATCAATTTCCAGCCGGGTCACTTCGTGTCGGGCTTCTTTTTTGGCGCGCAGATCCGTAATTGCTTTTGTGATGCCGGCAAAAAGTGAATTTTTCAATTTATAGAGCGTGTAAAATGCGGCAATAATCATCGTTCCTACGGCAAAGGGTCTGATTTGTTTTTTCCATACTTCATCGGCAACATTAACCCAGCTGTTGTTTGGTCCAACAAGATCGGACAGCGCGGGATTAAGGAATATGCCCAGCGGTACCAGCACCAGCCAGCCCATAACGGCCCCGGCGAAAAGAACCGCGGCGACGCGCATCCCCACAATAAACCCGACACCAGTCAGCGCCGGTGAGGCGGCAGGGGACTCGAGCATAAATCCGCCGCCATAAGAGATTTTCGTGCCGAGTACTTCAATTTTTGATTTAGCCAGTGTGTAGAAATCACGCGTATAATTTTCGATTAAATGTATGCCCCGGGAATTATGGAACAGTTCGTATAAACTGGCCAATCCCATACTGGCAAAAACAGCGCCGGCTCCGGTTTGTCCGCCCTGACCGGCCTTAACCAATTCGGCTGCAGCAACACTTTCAGGAAAAGGAAGATCAGCCTCTTCCACCATACTGCGTCGTAAAATCGTAACAAAAAGCACGCCTAAAATACCACCAAGCAACATGATCAGCGTGCTTTCCCAGTAGTGGAGTTTTTCCCATACGCCGCTGATAACAAAGGCCGGTATGGTAAATATCGCTCCGGCAACCAGCGCTTCACCCACGGAGGCTGTGGTTCTGGCAATATTTTCTTCGAGAATATTACCTCTGAAGGCGCGCAGGGCAGCCATAGCCACGACGGCTGCAGGAAAGGTGGCCGCGACCGTTAAACCGGCCTTCATGCCCAGATAGGCATTGGCCGCGCCAAGTACAACAGCCATGATAACGCCTAAAATCAGCGCCTTAAAACTTAATTCCTTCAAAGTAGAATCTGCGGGTACAAAAGGCTTAAATTCCTTCTTATCCATAAGCACTCCTGTTGGTTTGTGAAAATGAGTCGATTTGAATAAAACAAGGTCGAAAACTACCCTAAATTATTGAAAATGTCAAGAAACGCACGATTAATAAAATGAATTTTTTCCTTGCATTTTTATCAATGATTTAAAATATTTAATGCATTCATTTAAAATAAAGAAGATCCACCATGGATATTGAAAAAATCTATTATACGATTGGGCAGGTATCGGAAATCACGGAGTTACCGCAATCCGTGCTACGCTACTGGGAAACTGTTTTTGAACAACTGAATCCGGATAAGTCCGGTGGCGGGACCCGCCATTACAGCAAAACGGATGTCGATACGATTTTGAAAATTAAAAGGCTGTTGTACAATGAAGGCTTTACGATCAAGGGCGCCAGAAAAAGGTTGAGTGATAAAGAATCCGGAACAGAGTTAACGCATGCAGAAATTAAGGAAACGCATATTAGTTCTGAAAAGTATGATGAAGACGCTATAAAGGGCAAAGAAACAGAAAGCGGTGGCCAGAGCAGGCAAAAGGCAACTCCGGATTATCAGGCAATTATAGACAAATTAAAACAAATCGTAAAAATTATTGATGCATAGGATACGGTTTTATTGATTTTCCAGTAATTCTTAATTAAATTTTCGGCGTTCGGAGCGTGGCGCAGTCCGGAAGCGCACTTGAATGGGGTTCAAGGGGTCGCTGGTTCAAATCCAGTCGCTCCGACAAGTCGGGCAAAAGGGGATTGATTTCAATCCCCTTTTTATTTACGGATCGGATGACGATCGAATCTTTTGAATTATCATTAAATAACTATCCGCTGCAAAGGTTTATAAATTTGAAAGTATCTGTTTTGTATGGCCCCAATTGAATATGATCTGCTCATACCTGCATACAATGCCGGCAAAACACTTCCGCAACTCTTCCATGAACTGGATCGATTAGCGCATAAACCCAAAAATATTATAGTCGTGGATGATGGTTCCAGTGATGACACCGCAGCAGTTGCACAAAAAAACAAAGTTGAAGTGATATCATTTCCAAATAACAAAGGCAAGGGCTATGCTTTAAGGAGCGGATTCAAACATTTTCTTTCATCGGACGATGCGGAGTATCTTTTGTGCATGGATGCCGATATGCAGCATCCCCCGGCTTCCATTGATGATTTTTTGCAGGAAATGGCCGAAAACGATCGCTTTCTGATCATTGGAAAAAGGAAACGGGCGCTTTTTAAAATGCCCCCGCTGCGTATACTATCCAACAGCATTACCTCAAAAATCCTGTCCCTGTTATTACAAAAAAAAATAGAAGACAGTCAGTGCGGCTTCCGCATGTTTCACCGCTCGCTTATAGAGAATCTGAAGCTGGAGGAAGACGGATTTCAACTGGAAAGCGAATTTATCATTCGTGCTGCTAAAAAAAATATAAACATTCGCTTTATCGACATTCCGACGATATATAATAATCATAATTCCAACATCCGTCATATTAATGATACCTATCGTTTTATCAGGTTAATTGTGAAAGAGCTGTTCGGTAAAAATGATATTCACTAAAAAGAAAAGAGAAATGCTGGAACGTTTGCGAAAAATGGGCGTCACGTCGGAAGATGTTCTGGCGGCGATGAACAGGGTAGAGCGGCATCTGTTTGTAGCACCCGGATTGGAATTTCAGGCCTACGATGAGAAAGCCCTGCCTATCGGATACGGCCAGACGATCTCACATCCATTTACGGTCGCCCTAATGACGCAGACGCTTGATATTAAAAAAGGACAAAAAGTTTTAGAGATCGGCACCGGATCGGGTTACCAGGCTGCTATATTATGCCAGATGGGCGCCCGGGTTTATACGATTGAGCTGGAACGGCAATTGGGGCAGAAAGCCGCGCGGAAACTGCGCGAATGCGGCTACCATTTTCTATGCAGAATTGGCGACGGCGCGCTTGGCTGGGAAAATTATGCGCCGTATGATGCTATTATTGTAACGGCCGGCGCGCCGGTTACACCCGAAGCTTTAAAAAATCAGTTAAAAGAATCCGGAAAATTACTCATCCCGGTGGGTTCTAAGGAAAAACAAATCTTAACGCTGTACGTGAAAGATAAAGATCAATTAAACAAAACAGAGCTAACGGAACTGAAATTTGTACCTCTAATCGGAACAGGCGGATGGTAAATAAAAAGATAGCACATCATATCAGGACATTTCTGGTTGGCGGGGCAATGGGCGTGGCCAACATCATTCCCGGCGTCAGCGGCGGCACCATTGCCGTTGTTTTCGGAATCTATGAAGAATTGATGGACGCCCTGGGCAATTTTTTGATCAATAAAGAAAAACGCTGGAGATACAGCCGGTTTTTATTGCTTTTATTTTTTGGCGCAGTAATTTCTGTCGTTGTGCTCGCCCGTACTTTATCCTGGGCATTTGATAATTATGAATTAATGACCGTGTACTTTTTTATGGGACTGATTCTTGGAAGCATTCCCGTGGTTATTAAAACGCATCCCGATATGAAAATAAGTATTTCCCGTAGTATATCGTTTTTATTGGGCGTCGCTGCCGTTGTATTTTTAGCATTGATCCAGACCGGCGGCGGTACCCGGGCGGTCGATTTCGATTACACTCAATACAACATTTTTAACTATCTGTACTACGTATTTTCCGGGGCCATTGCCGCTTCGGCAATGATTATACCCGGATTGAGCGGGTCATTTATTTTAATACTTTTAGGACCGTATCGTACCGTACTTGATTCTATCAGCAGTTTAACCGAAACTTTACCCGCCGAAGGACTAACGCCGGAAATGCAGGTGCGTCTGCTGCTGCTGGGTTCGCTGGGTATCGGTGTTGTTATCGGTGTCGTGGGCTTTGCCAAATTTATGAGCTGGGCGTTAAAGCACTATCCATCCGTAACCTTATATGCCATTTTAGGATTGTTGATAGGTTCTTTTTACCAAATATTTCCGGGATATGAATTATCCCTGAACGGACTGGGCGCGGTTGTCACCTTCGTTCTGGGACTAATCATTGCTTTAAAATTCGGGAAAGAATAATTGTTGATTTGTATCAACATTGTAGTTGATCTATCGAATGTCCGTTTGATGATGTGTTCTGACTCTGAAGATTTTGCATATAATCATAAAGAGTCGGGGCGAGAGGATTTGAACCTCCGACCTCACCGTCCCGAACGGTGCGCGCTGACCGGGCTGCGCTACGCCCCGATAAATAAGCGGAAAATTTACAGAATTCATTTTTATTTATCAAGTTTGTTATTTGTGAAAAACTGAGAATCTGTAATTATTTTCAAATTTTTCCTATCATGAATTAATCTTTAGTCTGCAACTTGCTACCTTACTATTAATTAAATCATAACAGAAGCTTAACGAAATTTTTATATAAACTGCTTAATATTTACGGATATATAATATAGTTAGGACAGATAATATCAAAATGCCAATAAAATCATTAATTAATTACTGGAGCTGGATTATCGGAATGCTGCTGTTTTCAATGCTGGTTGTATGGATTGAGCACGCGTTCGGCTGGTTGCCCATTATGGATGTCTGGCGGCAATTTTCTGTACGGGAAATTCTGACCGCCCTTATTTTAATTTTTTTAAGCTATATTATTCGAACGATGCGGATATTCAGTTATTTTCATAGAATAATGCATGGTCATTTTCTGAGTAGTTTGCGATTGGTATTATTGCATAATTTTTTTAATAATATTTTACCAATGCGCAGCGGAGAAATTGCTTTCCCGGTTCTGATACGAAAGTATTTTTCAATACCTGTAATCGCATCTATTCCGGCGCTCCTGTGGCTGCGTCTGCTTGATCTTCATTTCCTTTTTATGCTTGGGTCAATTACTTTAATCAACGGACAATTGGATAGCAATTTGGGTATTCTGACCCTCACATTTTTATCTGCAATTCCGTTGATCCTCTTTTTTTTGCCCAGATATTTGTCGGGTCGAATTGCCGGAAAAAATGAATGTTTTAGCCAATGGCTTCAAAAGGTCAGGCAGGGATTACCGGGTAGTCCAGCTGGTTTTTTGATTTCCTGGATTTGGACAATCGCTAACTGGACGGTTAAACTGATTGTGTTTGCCTGGCTGCTGGCAAAATTTACGGCCGCTTCTTACGACACTGCTTTGCTGGGTGCAATAGCCGGAGAGTTCAGCAGCATACTTCCGTTTCACGGCTTTGCCGGCACAGGCACTTACGAAGCCGGTGTTCTTGCGGCTTTGATTCCGCAGGGCATTCCATTTGAAGCTGCAATTCAGGGAGCGCTGAATCTCCATTTGTTCATTCTTGGCTCAACAATAATTAGCGCAGTACTTGCTATTTTGATAAAACCAAAAATTGTCGCAGCGGATTCAGCAGGGTCAAAGTCCAGACACATTTTTCAAAACGTCTGAGCAGAAGGAAGGATGCTTTTGAAGCACTTAAATGAATACAAACTGACTATCGTGATTCCTTTTTATAACGAAGCAGAAAACGTTTTGGCACTCATTGAAAAAATTCATGAAAACCTGGACATCTATCCATCGTCATGGGAATTAATTGCCGTTGATGATGGTAGTATAGATGATACCCTGGCTTCTCTGAGAGAAGGGAAGAGCCGCTACGGCGATCATATCCGGATTATAGCAATGCAACGTAATTTTGGTCAAACGGCGGCCATGCAGGCTGGCATAGATCAGGCCCGCGGTGATATCATCGTCACTATGGATGGCGATCTGCAGAATGATCCGGCTGATATTCCCATACTTGTGCGGGGGTTAATCGAAAATGATCTGGATTTACTGGTAGGCTGGCGTAAAAATCGCCGTGACAACTGGTTTATCAGGAAAGCACCTTCCCGGATTGCCAATCGTTTAATTGCTAAAATTACCGGCGTTCATCTCCATGATTATGGCTGTAGTTTAAAGGTTTATCGTGCTTCACTGATCAAAGGTGTGCGGCTTTACGGAGAAATGCATCGCTTTATTCCGGCCTGGGTGGCCATTGCAACTTCACCGAAGCGCATTGCCGAAGCCGAAGTCAGGCATCATCCGCGCAAAAATGGTAAGTCCAAGTATGGCCTGTCCCGATCCTTCAGGGTCATTATCGACTTGCTGTCGGTCTATTTTTTTATGCGATACCGGTCCAAACCGGGACATTTTTTCGGAAAAATCGGTCTGAGTTTCGGATTTTTCGGCGCTATGATTCTAAGCTATCTCTCAGTTGTCAAATTCTATTTCGGTGAAGATATTGGTACAAGACCACTTTTACTCGCAGGTATCGTATCTATCATCGCCGCGATACAATTCATAACAACCGGGGTAATCGGTGAGCTGATGGCGCGCACCTATTTTGAATCGACTAATATTAAACCCTATTTAATCCGTGATCAATATGGATACAAACCTGAAAAAGAACCGGGCTGGCATAATGGACAAGATCAACGACCTCTGGAAAAAGTTTCGAAGACATCGCTATAGTATTCCGTTGCTGCTGCTATTAACAGTATGGCTGAGTTTTTTTTATAAGCTGGGTGAGGCGCCTCTTTTCGACCGCGATGAAGGCGCTTTTTCCGAAGCTACACGGGAAATGCTCGAGCGTAACGATTATATTTCTACTTATTTGAATGATGAGCCGCGTTATGACAAACCGATTTTGATTTACTGGTTTCAGGCGGTAAGCGTAATGGTTTTCGGCGTCAACGAATTTGCCTTTCGTTTTCCTTCGGCGGTTTTTGCCGCATTCTGGGTTTTATCCGTTTATATTTTCACAGGTCAGTTTCATGATAAGAAAACGGCATGGGCTTCGGCTTTTATCACGGCTACATCATTTTGGGTTGTTGTCATCGGCAGGGCAGCCATCGCCGATGCCCTGCTCAATTTGTTCATTGCACTCAGTATTTTTGATATTTACCGCTATTACCGCTTAAATAAATCGAAATATATATATCGAACACACTGGTGGATCGGATTAAGCGTTCTCACAAAAGGACCAATCGGAGTGATAATACCCGTGGTTGTCAGTTTCCTGTTTTTTATCATTAAAAAGGATTTCAGACGCTGGATCGTAGCAGTTCTCAATCCGATTGGTTTACTGATCCTTATTTTACTGGTCCTGCCCTGGTACGGTGCCCAGTATATGAAAGAAGGACAGGCTTTCATCGACGGATTCTTTTTTAAGCATAATGTGAATCGTTTTTTATCGCCGATGGAAGGTCATGGCGGGGCGTTATTTTACTATATACCTGTTGTGTTACTAATAGTACTGCCATTTTCATCATTAACAGTGCGGATATTTGGCCGCATACGTAATGCTCTGAGTGATGATTTCGATTTATTGCTCTGGATCTGGTTTTTATTCGTTTTTGTTTTTTTTAGTATTTCGGGAACCAAACTTCCGCACTATGTTTTACACGGATCAACCGCATTATTCATATTATTGGCCAAATACCGGCATTTATTGAAGTCACGCCTGCTAACCCTTTTGCCGGCGCTAATACTTTTCATTTTGCTATTCTTTTTACCGGATATCATTCATATAACCATTCCCAGACTTAATGATGATTTTGTAAAAGCAATTCTGCAAGATTCGGATCACTTATTTGGATTGAAATATCGTTTTTGGATGGGAGGCGCATTGGCAGGGATATTGGCTTTGATGTTTCTCAGGAGCCTCAGCAACTGGAAATCACTAATTGTTGCCGGGCTGATTCAGGTCTGGATTATGACACATCTGTTAATTCCCACGGTAGGTCATGCCCAGCAGGATGCGGTTAAAGAAGCAGCACTTCTTTTTAAGGATAGCAGTGAACCGATTGTGATGTGGGGGCTGGATAATCCAAGCTTCAGTGTCTATCTTCAGAAAGCCACACCCTGGCGCGCACCCGAAACGGGAGAACTGGTCGTTACGAAAGTAACACGGCTGAATAAATTAAAACAGGAATATCGGGTATTATATCAAAAGGGAGGTATTGTCGTTGCCAAAATTGAAGAAAAAATGGATTAATACTTCACTTTACCGTTTTGTCCCTTACTGGAACTGGGGGGTGCCAGTTACAGCCCTGATATTGTTATTATCGATTTATCTGCACGGAAGCAACCGTGAATTGTTTTATTTCATTAATGAGTGGTACAAGTATACCGGTCCGTTTATTTGGGCAAACCTGACGATACTGGGTGACTCACTGGTTGCCGCGGCATTCTTTTTACCCTGGCTGCGCCGGCGACCGGATATCATCTGGGCTGCGGTGATCGCATCGTTTATGGCTTTGGTGCTTTCCCACGGAATGAAGCATATTTTTACAATTCAGCGCCCTCCCGGAGTGCTGCCGGAGGGCAGTTTTAATGTGATTGGCGAGGCCCACCGCAGCTATTCCTTTCCCTCGGGTCATACAACAACTATTTTTACAATTGCCGGTGTTTTTATATTATCCATGCGCCCGGTCTGGATTCGTGTTATTCTGATCTTCTTTTCGCTTTTTGTCGGTATGTCCCGTATTGTTGCCGGAATTCACTGGCCTACAGATATTCTGGGTGGTATTATTATAGGATGGCTATCCGCCCACATCGGATTACACCTGATTCAAAAATACCGCTGGGGTGCACGAATCACCGGAAAGCATGTCTTTTCAGTACTATTATTACTCGCCGGATTGACCTTACTCGTTTACCACGATACCGGATACAGTCAGGCGGTATTCTTTCAGCATCTGTTTGCCGCGGGAATGCTGTTTCTTGGCGGTTTCGAATATTTGCGAAATTACATCAAAATTTGTAACACTTTAGTTCTTTGAAAGGCCTTAGGCGGCGGAATCCTCTTTTACACAATATTTATCTTTTTGTTC
>CAYXRA010000016.1:0-43531 GCA_964467525.1 uncultured Calditrichaceae bacterium | reverse complement strand
GTTGGTTTGTGAATAGTACTTTTGCGTTTTCGTGTGGCTTTTCTGGTCCGTTTGTTGTGGTCACTGTTCCTTTGATGTTGAGTTCTTCGAGGTCTTGCTGGAGCATGTCTGTCAGCGTGCCTGCTGTTAGGTAGTCGTGGTTTGTTTGGTGGTTGTTGTCTGCGAGGAAGGTTGTTATGAGCCGCACAAAACAGATTAATGCTATGATAACGGATTGAATCATCTTTATTTGGGAGTAAATTGGTATTTGATTAAATATAAGCATATATCATTGAAAAACAATATTTCAGTTCGTAAGAAACGATTTTTTTAAATATAGAATTATAGCGCCCTATTTCGCATCGCCGGCGTTGACGTCGGGGAATGATTACTTTTTTTTGCTTATGGTTATGTTGCATTTTTGATAAAAATGAGCAAGTTTTGTTGCAATTATGATTCAAATATCACAATGAAGTTTCAATCCCTCCCCAGCCCCAACCCCTTCATCTTACGGTACAAATTTGTCCGTTCAATGCCCAGGTAATCCGCCGTTTTGGGCACATCCCAGTCGTGGGCGATCAGCGCATTACGTATGTAGTCCCGTTCAAAATTTTCGCGGGCGGAGCGCAATTTTGTGCTGTGCATGTCTTTGTCGTGGTCCGATACACCCGAGAGCCAGTCGCGCATATATCCGGCGTCCAGGGTATTCGCCTGCAAATAGATCAGCATTTCCTGTATCTTGTGCTTTAATTGACGGACATTACCCGGCCAGTTATGATCCATCATCACATGTAAGGCATTGGGTGTTATTTCCGGGACAGAGCGGTTCATATCGTCGCACAGGAGAGCAATGAAATATTTGATCAGATAGGGAATATCTTCCGCATGGTCACGAAGCGGCGGAAGATGAATGGAAGTCATATTGAGTCGATAGAATAAATCGGCACGGAAATCATTAATCTCAACCCCGGCCTTCAGATCCTTATTTGTCGCGGCCAGTACGCGAACGTCCACCTGCCGTTCCTGTGTATCGCCCAGACGAAAAAAGGTTTTTTCTTCCAGCACCTGAAGCAGTTTGGCCTGTAGATTGACCGGCAAATCGCCGATCTCGTCCAGAAATATCGTCCCCCCGTCAGCCTGTTCAAAGCGGCCCGGCATATCGGTTAGCGCTCCGGTAAATGCCCCTTTTCTGTGTCCGAATAACTCGCTTTCGATCAGGTCTTTAGGGATTGCTGCGCAATTGACCTTAACAAAAGGCCCTGAAATCCGGTGACTTAAATTATGCAGCGACCGGGCCACCAGTTCCTTTCCCGTCCCTGTTTCGCCACCGATCAGTACGGTACACGTTTGCGGCGCCAGGATTTTGATTTGCCGGTAAATTTTCTGCATGGCCGCACTATTCCCGACCATTTTATACCGGTCAATAATCGAGCCGCGCAGTCTCAGATTTTCACCGAGCAGTTGTGCTTTTTCCAGAGCGTTTTTTATTAATACCAGTATTTTATCTGCGTCCAGGGGCTTCTCAATGTAATCATACGCCCCGGCCTTTATTGCTTCGACAGCAGTGGACACCGAACCGTGGGCGGTAATCATAATAGTCTGGATAGATCTATTATGATCCCTGATTTTTTTTAAAACCTCCAGTCCGTCCATTTTGGGAAGCATTAAATCCAGCAAAACAACTTCAACAGCCTGCCTATTCAAAATTTCAAGACCTGATTCACCATCTTCAGCGGTCAGCGCCTGATAGCCCTTCAGACGTAATATATCAGCCAGCAGATTGCGGATCCGTTGTTCATCATCGATGATTAACACTGTTTTTTTCTCAGACATCCTGCTGCTCCTGCCGAAATGTTACCGGTAATCGCACGGTTACCCGGGTTCCTAATTCCTCTTTGCTGAACACTTCAATTGTTCCCCTGTGCTCTTCAATAATATTCTTTACAATATTCATGCCTAAACCGGAACCGCTCGATTTGGTCGTATAAAAAGGCAGAAATATTTTATTTCTTATCTCTTCAGACATCCCCGTCCCGGTATCCGAAATTTCCAGCTCAACAAATTTTTCGAAGAGCTGTTGCCGATGCTTAACGATCTTCTCAATATAGCGCACGGTAATCTGAATATGCCCTGTTGTATAACTCGCCTGCAGGGCATTATCGATTAAATTTGACAACACGGTGCTTAACTGGGTCTGATCGGCCTGAATTTCGGGCACGTCATCCTGTATTTTTGCTTTAAGCTGGATACCTTCCGGCAACGTTAACTGACGGCGATTAATCGCTTCTTCAACAATGTTTCTCAGGTCTACCGGTTTAAAGACCGGACTGTCTATTTTTGAGAAGCGCATAAAATCATCAATCACCGACTGAATCCGCGACACATCAGTCAGATTCCCTTCGATAAAATTTGACAGGCGCTCTTGTAATTGTTCATCGTCGTCGTATTCCATTTTGATGCGCTGCATGGAAAGGCGGATAGCGGTTAGCGGATTTTTAATTTCATGGGCCAGTTTCTGGGCCACCGTTAACCAGGACATTGTTTTCTGCGAGGTGATAACGGGTGTAATATCGTTGAATATGAGCAGCGCGCCTTTAAACCTTTTTATTCTTGAATAAATCGGCCATAAAAAGATTTCATAGCTATGATCAACTTCTTTTCGCTTTATGGTAAATTGCATCTGCGCATTTTTTCTGTTTGTGAGGTTCGCATAAAGCCAGCGGGTTATATTATTCAGACGCTTATCCGATTTAAATAAGTCGGCGTAATGCTTATTCTTAATTTCAGCGATTTGTGTATCGAGCAGGTTTTCCATCTTTTTGTTCGACCCTAAAATGCGCCCTTTTCTGTCGAGGAGTAATACCGCCGGGGGGAATTGATCAAAAAATGGCAATTGCTTGCGCAGCATGCTATCAATACCTTTTCGGTCAAGAAGAAAAAGCCACAACAGCAGATTAATGACAATCGCGACAATGACAATAGTTGAAATTGAGTCTTCAAACAGCCGCTCATATAAAGGAACTTCGACCAGGCTGAATTCTTTGATTAAGCCATTAAACTCCGAATAGGCATAGGCGGGCGGTTTGTTCCTTCCCTGTTCAATTTTGAATATTTTGTACAATTGAGCGACTTTATCTATAATAGAAAACTTATTATCCATCACCGGGCAAATGTTATCAATTGTTGACCAAATGTGCTCAGGAGAGCCATCCAGGTTCAGGTCAAAGGAACCGATAAAATTATCAAGTTGGGCGTCTACGGATAGCCGATCCGTCATTCGTAATGTTGAATCCAGTATGCACAATTGACCCTCTTTATTAAGAATAGTCAGACAATAAGCATTGTTATATAATAAATTCGCCCAGCCGCTATTTTTATTCGGCTGAATGGCGCTATTTATTTTTTTCGTTTGAAAATTTCCATGATTATCCATTCCCCATTCGACGACATGATTTTCAGTGTACGAAAAGACGTCCCGGGCAACCGCCAAAGTAATCAGTTTTTCATCTCCGAATGAATCGAATTTTACAAGCAAACAATTAAGACCTGAATACTCGCCGCCCATTGTTTTTCTGTATAACAAATTTCCGCCTTCATCAAGTACTAAAAAATAACTGTGCGCATCGTCTGTATTATTTATTTCTGCACCATTTACCGGCGCCCAGTTATTTAAATATATTTCATATACGCCGTTATTATCTAAATCGGCAAAAAATGCATGATTGACAATCGGACCTACCGGATAATACCATAATCTTTTTTGATTTTTGTAATCATAAGCCAGCACACCGCGCGGATACATGTCGTAGCCTGCCGATACCACCATAAGAATATCAAAAAATCCATCATGATTAAGATCCGCAAAATCCGTACATCTTAAATGACCCTGCCAGCGCTTATTACCCTGCAAGTGGGAGGCGCTAATCAATTTATTATCTAAAATTGAGGCGTCTTCTTCTCCGGAGAACGGACTGTAAATCTTAAGATAAAGCGAGTCCTGCACCTGATAGGTGTATAATATTTCTTTCCTGCCATTTCCGGTTAAATCGTATGCTTTAACATCCAATAGTTCATCGGCCCAAATGGGTTCCGCGTGCAATTCCAGCCGCGAGTCCAGTTCCTGTATATGAATCTGGAACGAACATTGAAATTCGTTTACCCTCTCAACAATTACAATTTCCGAATAGGCGTTGGCGTCCAGATCGTCAATAAAAGAGAGGTTCAATTTATCAGACGCCAGTTCTTTGCCGATTTCTATGCGCTGGCCGGCATAATCACAGGATAGCATAAGAAGAGAGAATGCAAATAGTTTCAAACAAATCAAAAAACAACGCACGATCCGCCCTCTTGATAATTTTGTTATCTATCAAAACTGTGCGATTAATCATCGGGGGTGTACGGGGATAATTTATAAAAATATTTTGGGTAAAAAAAATGATAATATTTTACATCAACTTTTCGGTTTATTCCTGTGGACGGCGCCTATCCCGGCTGCGACGGGAAGGCCGGGCTATATTTCCGGAAAATCACGATTCAGCAAAAACAAAGTAGCCGTTAAAGCACGAAATCACGAAAGGGAACACGAAAAAAAATTTAGTGGAATTTAGCGCTTTCGTATTTTCCCGGCAAAGACAAAATCAGCGGTATAAACGCGTAACAAATTTTACCGATCTGGGACGTTCCATGCGCGATAAAATCGAATCCGGCAGGAAAACTCCGCCAACGCGCTCAACTTGCCATCAAACCTTCTTTTATTTATATTTCACCTTCATTTTTGTGATTATCAGAAATTCAATACAAAAGGATTGCCATGAGTTATGATTCGTTAGTACTGGTGAAACAGGTACCGGATACGGCTAATATTACGGGCGAAGTAATGAAACCGGACGGTACGGTGAACCGCGCCGCCCTGCCCGCCATATTCAATCCCGAAGATAAAGTTGCCCTGGAGTTCGCTCTGCAGGTGCGCGATCAGTTCGGCGGAACGGTGCGCGCCGTTACCATGGGACCGCCCAAAGCATCCGAACTGCTGCGCGAATGCCTCTACATGGGCGCCGATGAAACCTACCTGATCAGCGACCGCAAATTCGCCGGCGCCGATACCCTGGCCACATCCTATGTCCTGGCCGAAACTATCAAAAAACTGGGTAAGTTCGACCTGATTTTTGCCGGACGCCAGGCCATCGACGGCGACACGGCCCAGGTCGGTCCGCAAACTGCCGAAAAGCTGAATATCCCGCAGATCACCTACGCCGAGGAAATCCTTGAGCTCAAAAAAGATAAAATCAAAGTTAAACGGAAAATCGACGGCGGACATGAGATCGTTGAAGGTAAACTGCCGCTTATGCTCACGGTGATCAAGGACGCCGCCATCCCCCGTCCCTTCAAGGCCAAACGGGTAATGGCTTTTAAAAACGCCCGCACGCTGATGGAGCTGGAAAAAATGACCGAAGCCAATTCCCTGCTCTACATCGATACTTTAAAAGAAGATTATGTGACAAAAAAACTTTTTATATCCACCATTACCATGGACGATCTCGATGTGGATGCCGCGCGCTGCGGCCTGCACGGATCGCCGACTAAAGTGCATAAAGTCGAATCGGTGGTTCTCGCCGGCGGCGGGCATGAAAAAATCGAACCGACCCGCAAAGGACTGGAAGAACTGGTTGATAAATTAATGAAAGATCATATTCTGGGATAAGGACGACTTATGAAAAAGCAAACACATCAGGTTTGGGTATTCATCGAACAGCGATCCGGAAAACCGGCGGATGTCAGTTTCGAGCTGCTTTCCAAGGGCCGCAAACTGGCCCAAAATCTCAGCGGTACACTGAAAGCCGTAGTCATCGGCGAAAAAATGAAAGATGTGGCAAAGGAGACCTTTCGCTACGGCGCCGAAGAAACTTATTTAATCGATGATCCGAATCTGAAACATTATAATACCATACCATACAGCCGTGCATTGAGTCGGCTGATCGATGAACACCAGCCGCGTATCGTGCTATTCGGCGCAACGGTAATCGGACGCGATCTGGCGCCGCGGGTGGCCTCGCACACGCGCAGCGGACTCACGGCGGATTGTACCGAGCTGCAGATTTCAGACGTGACCTATCTGCGCAAAGAATACAAACAGCTTTTACTGCAGATCAGACCGGCCTTCGGCGGCAATATCATCGCCACAATTATCAGTCCCGACACCGATGTGCAGATGGCCACCGTGCGCGAAGGCGTGATGGAACAACACCCGCTGGATAAACCGGTGAAAGGAAAAATTACAGAGATCCCTTTCAAAGCGGACGAAACCGACAAGCTCGTGCGCATCATCGAGCGCCATCAGGAGGAAAACAAAGTCAACCTGAAATCGGCCCCGATCATCATTTCCGGCGGCTACGGCATGGGCTCAAGGGAAAATTTTAGTCTGCTTCACGAGCTTGCCGATGTCCTCGGCGGTGAAGTGGCCGGCAGCCGCGCGGCGGTTGACGCCGGATTTATCGATCATAACCGCCAGGTTGGCCAGACCGGCGTAACCGTGCGTCCAAAATTGTACATCGCCTGCGGCATATCCGGCGCCATTCAGCATCGCGCCGGTATGCAGGAATCCAATAAAATTATCGCCATAAACAACGATCCCGAAGCGCCGATATTCGACGTTTGTCATTACGGCATCGTGGGCGACGCCACGGAAGTTATTCCAAGACTCATTGAAGCATACAAGCATAAACTGAAATAGAATTTGTTATTATCAGAATTTGCCTAAAAATACGATCTAAAATCAGAGGATAATATGCCAAATTTTTTTACAGATAATAAAGACCTGATTTTCCAGCTAAACAATCTCAATATGGAAGATACGGTTGGTTATGCCGAGAATGATTATGAAGAGGCTGCTGAATATAATTACGCGCCGACCGATTACCAGGATGCTTTGGACAATTACCGGAAGGTTCTGGAAATAGTCGGGGATATTGCCGGCAATATCGTTGCCCCCAACGCCGCGGAGGTCGACATCGAAGGCAGTCATCTTGAAAACGGTAAAATTGAATACGCCAAAGGGATTCAGCAGGCGCTGGACCAACTTTCCCGCGCCGACCTGATGGGCTTTACCCTGCCCCGTAAATATGGCGGACTTAATTTTCCGATAACCGTATACACCATGGCCATCGAAATGATTTCCCGCGCCGACGCTTCATTGATGAATATCTTCGGATTGCAGGATATCGCCGAGACTATTAACAAATTCGGCGACGACGCGCAAAAAGAAGAATTCCTGCCGCAGTTTTCCAACGGATCCGTTACCGGGGCGATGGTCTTAACCGAGCCGGATGCCGGATCGGACTTGCAGGCCGTTAAATTGAGGCTTATCAGGACGACAAAGGCCAGTGGTTCTTACGCGGCGTAAAACGTTTTATCACCAATGGCGGCGGCAAGGTGCTTTTGGTCCTGGCCCGCTCCGAACCGGGCACCAAAGACGGACGCGGCCTGAGTCTTTTTGTCTGCTACGGCGACGAAACGGTTACCGTCCGGCGCATCGAAAACAAGCTTGGCATTCACGGATCGCCGACCTGTGAACTGCAGTTCAATGATACCCCGGCGCAACTGATCGGCAAGCGCAAGTTCGGTCTCATCAAATATGTAATGGATTTGATGAACGGCGCCCGTCTCGGTGTTTCCGCGCAGGCCCTCGGTATTTCGGAAGCGGCCTACCGCGAAGCGCTGGATTATGCCAAAGCCCGCGAACAGTTCGGCCGCCCGATCTATGATATTCCGGTGGTTTCCAACATGCTTATCGATATGCGTGTGACGCTGGAAAGCAATCGTACCCTGCTTTACGCAACATCGAAATGGGTCGATCTCCGGGAGAAACTGGAAGAACGCATAGCGCACCTTAAAGCGCAGGATAAATCCTTTTCCGAAGAAAATGTTCGGTTTAAGCAGGCCTCAAAAGTTGCCGCTCTACTCACGCCGCTCACCAAATATGTTTTAACCGAAGACGCCAACCGCATCACCTACGACGCCCTGCAAATTCACGGCGGCGCCGGTTACATGAAGGAATTCCGCGTTGAACGCCTGGCCCGCGATGCCCGCATCACCAATATTTACGAGGGAACCTCACAACTGCAAATCGTTGCCGCGATCGGCGGGGTTGCCAATGATATTCTGGCCGATTTCTTTGCCGAAAAAGCGCAAAAATCCTATAAAGGTACGCTCGGCAAGCTGGCGGACATTCTGAAAGAAATCCGCGAAGTATCCCTGGAAAGCGTAAAATACGTTCATGATAAGAATGATAAGCATTTTCAGGATGTGGCGGCTAAAGAGCTTGTCGAAATGTACAGCTATCTTTTTGTCGGCTACCTGCTGCTGGACGAAGCCGAACTGGACAGCAGAAAGGTGTTTATTGCCAATCGCTATATTTTCAGCGCCGCCGCCAAAGCGCGGAAAAATTTCGAATCAATTAAAAACGAACAATTTTCCGATCTGCTGCATGCGGATGAAATACTTAATTAACCGAACTGCCCTTCCGGCCGCCGGATTTCTGATGCGGCCGGAAAAATCAATTTTTATGAAATAAGCCGATGCGATTTATTTTCAGCGCTATCTGTTTAGTCATCCTCTTGCAAAGCAGTTCTGCTCAGCTTACCATTCGTATTCCCGAGAACATCCACTTTATTACGAATGATCCCGAATTGGAATTCACACAGGCGCGCAAAGATTCCATGTTCAAACACGTGCTCTCAGGCGATATTAAGTACCGCATTGTCGGATTACATTTTGACGATGATAAAGTATTTACAAAGATACGCCTGCCTCAGACGCTCGACCGCTATGCAGTTATCGAACAAATCCTGATCTACTACGGATTGCTGAAATCCGAGGATGACCGCAAAGAAGAAACGCTGCTGATTTACCCCTTTTTTGTACCTGTTGATAAAGCATACCCGGCCGTTCAATGTAAATACAATGGTCGTGGCGAATTTATTATCGATTTCAAATCATGGGAAACGGTTCCGATTCCTGACGAGCCATCCTTCATAGAAAAGAAAATTTATAATGATATTCTGGAAAAAACCTTTACACGCAGCCAGAGAATTGATTCTATTAAAGATGAAGTATTCGAATCGGTGGCAAAAACGTACGATCTGGATTACGAGCAAATTGAGGCCATTTATCAAAAAGTGCTGCTCTGGATTAAAAGCCGGTAGCTTTTTCATAATGCAGATATTTCGTGATAATTTCCCCGATTTCCATCAAAAAATACGAAGTATTTCAAATTTACGTTTGGATTTACGGACTTCCCGTTTTATGTTAATTCAAATTAAGTTTTAATTTTCCGGATGCGCCATGGTTGTCGGGAACAGCATTACAATTTCGATATATATTCTTATCTTTATAATGATTGTCATCGGCATAATCATATTCTGGAACTGGCAATTGCGTATGCAGGTCAAAAAACGCACCAGCGAACTGCGTCAGATTATTGACCTCGTGCCCCATGCCATTTTCGTAAAGGATCGCCAGGGCAGATTCATCCTGGCTAACAAGGCAACGGCAGCCCACTATGGGTTGGAACCGCACCAGTTAGTCGGGAAAAAACACATGGAATTGCACGATGATTTGAATGAGGTACAGCGTTACCTGATTGATGATTACGAGGTAATGAAAAGCGGCCAGTCCAAATTTATACCGGAAATCCCGTTTAAAACGCCATCCGGAGCCCAGCGCTATCTGCAAACAACAAAAATCCCCTTCATGTATGGAAAACTCAAAGAACCGGCCGTTCTGGGTATTGCCATAGATATTACGGAACAAAAAATACAACAGGCCAAACGTAACAGAGACGAAGCCAAATTTTCGCTATCCTTTAAAGCCAGCCCGGATAGCATGGTCATTTCCCGGATGTCCGACGGCATCATTCTGGATGCCAATGAGAGCATGCTGCGTCAATTGGGGTTCAAACGGGAAGAAGTGGTCGGGAAAGGCACCCATGAACTGAAAAGCTGGGTCAATCCGGCAGACAGAGAAAAATTCATGGATGACCTCAAGCAAAAAGGCAAATGCATCAATCTGGAGACGATTTTTCGCACTAAGGACGGCAGGGATATGCCGATCATCATATCCGCGACTACGGTGGAAATAGAGGGCGAAGTTTGCATATTTTCAATTGTTCGGGATATCAGCGAACAGAAGCGCGTCGAACGGGTAATTCAGAAATTGAATGCTGAACTGGAACAACGTGTTCGCGAACGGACCAGCGAACTGGAAGACGCCAATAAAAAACTTAACGAGGCCATTCACCATCTGCAAACCGATGAGGAAGCGGGCAAGGAACTGCAGTTGCAACTGCTGCCCGGTGAAAATGAGGTATATGATCAATATGCGTTTTCCCGTATTTTGCTGCCCTCCATGTACCTGAGCGGCGATTTCACCGACTATTTTCCGGTGGGCGAAAAGCATCTTGTTTTTTACATGGCCGATGTATCAGGGCACGGCACCTCATCGGCATTTATCACGGTGCTCCTGAAAAGTTATATCACCCAGTTTCATAAAAAGTTTATTTATGAAAATGACCGGACTATCATTCACCCGGACAAAGTTTTAGAGGGCCTTAACGAAGAATTACTGGAAACCAAACTGGACAAATATCTGACCATTTTCTTTGCGGTGATCGATAAAGAAAAAAAACAGCTTCACTATTGTAACGGCGGACAATTTCCCTTCCCCATATTTCATACAAACGGACACACCACTTTTTTAAGTGAGACCAATATGCCCGTCGGACTTTTTGAGATTGCCGACTATCAGTCTGCCTCGATTCAGTTGGGAAAAGAATTTACCCTGACCATTATTTCCGACGGAATACTTGAAATTCTTCCCCAAAAATCTCTGAAAGAAAAAGAAAATTACATGTTAAGCGTTGCCGGTAAATCCGATCTAAAACTTGATGATCTTATCAGGCAATTTAAACTGCACCACTATAAAAGATTACCGGACGATATAACCTTTTTACTTGTAAAAAGCAGAGGATAAAATGGCGTCAGGAAAATATCTCTACACCATCAAAGACAATACCTGTTTTATTAAATTGGTGGGGAAAATCGGCTATACCATCAGTCCCGGTTTCAATAATTTTTTAAACTGGTTGTTTAAGCAAAAGAATTATGCCCATATTCTCATCGATTTGAGTGAGACGAAAACCGTTGATTCAACGAATCTGGGCCTGCTTGCAAAAATCGCCAAATTTTCTCTCAATCATTTTAAGGAAAGGGCGACTATAGTTTCTACTAATGAAAACATAACGGCAATTTTAAAAAATATGTGTCTGAACAGGGTTTTCATTTTAATCGATGAAGCGACGAATATCGAAGGACAGTTAAAAGCAATGCCGGATGTCAGTGAATCTGCGAAGGCGATGGCCAAATTAATGTATGAATCGCACCGCAATCTGGTGGAAATCAGTGATGAAAACGAATCAAAATTCCGCGATGTGCTCGAAATGCTTCAGGAAAGGATGAAAAGGAATCAGGGATAGAAACGGCCCGTGTTGCGATTCGCTTATTACAGTGTATTAAAAATAAGGTGTTGTTGTTAAAACTTAAACGGCTTTTTATAGTTGGTTGGAACCGTTGCGTTGACCGGAATCGCCGGGGGTGATCTTAATCATATCAGACAACTTCGGATTCATTTAGATTAAGCTTACTCTGTTCGGAATGGAAATGATAGAAGAATTTATAGTTCAATACAACGGCAATTACATAGTGTGCTACAAGTTCAATCAAATAGTGCAAAACATGCGTGTTCCGATCATGATCGGATAAATTTATAAATCATTAAACGGGAATAAATCGCGGATTCTGTCGGTACTAAATATTTAGAAAAAGATAAGCTTCTGCGATTTTATATTTTAACAATAGGAGCGTCGTTATGTCTAAACGAAGCCTTGGCTGGATTTTTTCTGTATTGGCTCTTTCCACCGTAGTTTATTTTGTAATCAGTCCTCAGCAAAACAGACACAAACCGGCATTCGATACATCCACATCCAAAGGTCTGAATACTTATCTTTTTGCCCGGAAGGAACAGGATAAGTACAAACCCAAGTTCGACAAACCGGATCTGGCAATGCAGGAAGAAATCGCCCTCCGGTCCGAAGTAAATAAACCTTTTGCCTATCCACAGGGCTGGCGTCTGGAAGCGCGCAGGCAAGCGATGCAGGAAAAACTGCCCGCGCTTTATAAAACCGGCGGCACGCTGCAGTGGGTGGAGCGCGGCCCGGATAATTTCGCCGGCAGAACGCGCAGTATTGTCGTGCATCCTTCGGATCAGGATATCTGGTGGGTCGGCGCGGTCGGCGGCGGCATCTGGAAAACGGAAGACGCCGGCGGCACCTGGCGCAGCGTCACCGAAGATATGCCGGTCCTTTCCGTCTGCACTATCGATATTTGTAAAAGCGCAGCCAATGTACTTTACGCCGGAACCGGCGAAGGCTTCTACAATAGCGATGCGATTATCGGCGATGGTTTGTTCAAATCAACGGATTACGGAGAGAGCTGGCAGCAGCTTTCATCAACCACTTCCAATTCGAATTTCAGATATGTTAACCGCATTATCGTTGATCCCAACAATCCCGACATTTTACTGGCGGCAACGAATACCGGGCTTTACCGTTCGACCGACGGCGGCGCATCCTGGAGCGAGGTTTTCAACGACGGCAACCGCGTCCAGCAAATTATTGCCAATCCCGATAATTTCAATAATCAGTTTATTACCGTAAATTCATCCGGTATTTACAGATCGACTGACGGCGGACTGAACTGGTCCTATGTTAGTGAAGAAATCAGCGATCATAACCGCATTGAAATTGCCATTTCCGAAGCGGATACCGATGTCCTTTACGCCTCGCCCGTAAACAGCGACTACGGTCTGCTTGGCTTCTACAAATCCCCGGATAACGGCGTATCCTGGTACAAACTGAATACTTCTACAAACTGGCTGGGCGGCCAGGGCTGGTACGATAATACGCTTGTGGTCAGTCCTTTGGATCCCGATGTGGTTTATGTGGGCGGCATCGATCTTTATAAATTGACGATTAACGGCGGCAGTGTTACAGAGGATAAGATCAGTCACTGGTATTCCGGCGCCGGGTATCCCTACGTCCACGCCGATCAGCATTTTCTGGTTACACTGATGAGCGGCAGCAATGATTTCTCGATTGTCGCAGCCAATGACGGCGGTATCCACTACTCACCGGATCAGGGCAATTCCTGGGAAGAACTTAATAATGTTTATAATGTAACACAGTACTACGATGCCGATAAGCACCCTTCATCCCTTGAATTCATCGGCGGCACACAGGACAACGGCACGCACCGTTCACCGCTGGAGCCGGACCTTAATTCATCCTGGTCGCGAGTGATCGGCGGCGACGGCTTTGATTGCGCCTGGCATAAAACCGATCCCAATATCGTATTCGGCACGCTTTACTACAGCAGAATTTATAAATCCACCGACGGCGGATACAATTATACGAGAATGGATAATGGTCTGCCCGAAAGCGGCATTTTTCACACGCCCCTGGAAATGAACCAGTTCTATTCCGATACCCTGTACACCGCCGGCGATGATAATACTTTTTACTATTCCTTCGACGCGGCGGAGAGCTGGAATTCAACCTATGCAAACTATGGCGATTATTCTCGCGTAAAAATCAGCGCATCCCGGAGCAATCCGGATATTGTCTGGACCGGCAGCACCACGATCTACAACAATGTTTCGGTAGACGGCGGACTCAATTTTAGTCAGGTAAACCAGCCGTCCGGCAGTCCCCATGCCTGGCTGACCGGAATCAGCACGCATCCCACGCAGGACTCGACCGCTTTTGTGACCATCGGTTCATCGGGCAGCGACAAAATCTACCGCAGCGAGGATTTGGGGCAAACCTGGGAAAGTATCAATAATAATCTGCCGGACGTTCCTGTTTTCACGGTTCTGGTTATGCCCTACGATATCAATGAAATCTGGATCGGCACAGACATCGGCTTATTCATATCCTACGACGCAGGGCAGACCTGGCAATATGCCGATAACGATCTGCCCGCCGTTTCGATCCGGCGGCTTAAAATTGTGGGACAGGAAATTGTCGCCGCCACTCACGGTCGCGGTATCTGGAGCGTGTTTAATGAAAACCTGCCGGAAGGAAAGCTGCTTGCCCCGATACTGGCGGATATTACCGTGCCCAATCCCAATACCAATCAGCTCAAGCTGCGCTTTAACGCCGCTTCTTCCTACGATTCGGTTGCAGTCTTTGTAAACAGTCAGCTTTCGTCAACGATGTATAATATCGACGCCGGCATCGATACATTTGCCGTCTATTCCACTAATCCGCCGGAAACCGTTACCGCACAGCTTATCGGTTACCGAAGCGGAGACAGTAAAGCCAGCGAAGAAAAAAGCCGCATGATTTACGAAGCCGTGCAAACCACCGTTGAAAATTTTGACGATCTCGAAACCACTTTTTTCGGTGATTTATTCGCCGCCGATGAAAGCGGATTTTCCACGGCGCTGCTGAATTCCGATCATCCCTACGAAGATGGCAGAACCTACATCGGCTACCTCGGCACGCCCATCGATATTCAGGCCGGCAGCTATATCAGTTACAGCGATGTGGCCATTGTCGAGTCCGGTGAATCCGGGTCTGTTTATCCGGACGAAAATTTCTGGGATTACGTCACTGTTGAAGGATCGAACGACGGCGATAACTGGACAATTTTAATCGAGCCCTACGACTGCCGTTACGATCCGGCCTGGGAACAGGCGTACAACAACAACGACGACGGTAATGAAAGCATGTTCCGCAATCACGAAATCGATTTAACCACCCAGTACGCTACCGATGAAAAGATCCATATCCGTTTTCGTTTGTTCGCTGACGCGAATACCAACGGCTGGGGCTGGGGCATTGACGATGTGGAAGTGGACAACCTCATTTCGGGTCTTAGCGAAAAAGACGCTTCCCTGTTAAATCGTTTCGCCCTGATCGGGAATTATCCCAATCCGTTCAATCCGCAAACCCAAATCCGCTTTACGCTGTCTGAAGACGGACCGGTTAGTCTGAATATATATAATAACCTGGGACAATTGGTAACCAGAATAATTGACAACAAAACCTATCGTACGGGCACGGTACAGCAGGTAAACTGGGACGGTCGCAATGCCGCGGGGCAACCGGTTGCCTCGGGTACCTATTATTATAAACTGGAGGCCGGTAATAATGTGCAGATAAAGAAAATGGTGCTGATACGCTAAATATCATAAATGATTCACAAAGCAAAAAAGAAGTAATGCATTTTATCAAAAGAGAACCGGAAACAGTTATGGTTCAATCCCAGATAGTAAACAAAGGAACTGAAATGATTTAGTTCCACCTGCTTAAGGTAACCGCCAGGCTGGAAGAGATTGTTGAGATTTGAATACCCTGCATACTAAAACGGTGTGCGGGGTTTTCAATTTTAATCCAGGCTCAAAGCTGCAACCTAAAGAAAAATCATGATAATGCCTGTAAACTTCAACTGAAAATGATTATTTTTCTCATTTTTTAGGAGCTGCCCGCGAGCGCAACAGTTTGCTAATAGACAATATATTTAATAAATTTTGTTTTACATTGCTTATCAGCAGAGATGAGTAATTTCAATGAGAATTGAACTGAATGAAGAATAGAAATACAGAATTAATTTTAAATCATAAAATATTACCTTTCGTTTCCAAACCGGGTCGCTACACCGGCAATGAGCATAACATCATAATCAAAGATGCCGAATCCGCTGCCCTGCGCGTCGCTCTCGCTTTTCCGGAAGTGTATGAAATCGGTATGTCCTATATGGGCTTTGAAATGCTCTACCATATCCTCAATCAGCAGACCGATGTTTGGGCGGAACGTGTATACGCGCCCTGGCCTGATATGGAAGAACGCATGAGAAAGGAGGCCTTACAGCTTTTCAGCCTTGAATCCTTTACACCGCTCAATCAATACGACATAATAGGATTTACCCTGCAGTACGAACTGACTTACACCAATATTTTGAATATGCTCAATCTGAGCGCTATACCTATCTGGCAAAAAGAGCGCGATGAGCGTCATCCGCTGATTATCGGCGGCGGTCCCTGCACCGCTAATCCGGAACCGGTCGCCGATTTTTTTGACGCTATTTTCATTGGTGACGGTGAAGAAGGATTTGTTGAATTATGCAATTTTGTACAATCCGCCAAAAAACGTGGTTTAACCCGTCAGGAAATGCTAACCGGGCTGGCGAAAATTTCCGGCGTTTATATACCCGCGCTCTATTCAGTCAGCTACGACAACCGGAATAACTTCCGCACAATCAGTCCGCTGGATGATGCAGCGCCGGAACGCATTACCAGTCGGATAACAAGCGAATTAAAAAATGCCTGGTATCCGGAAAAACCAATTGTACCGCTGATTGAAGTTGCACATGACCGGCTGGCCGCGGAAGTGATGCGCGGCTGCACGCAGGGCTGCCGCTACTGCAACGCCGGGATGACTTATCGTCCCCGCAGGGAGCGACCCGCCGATGATATCATTAATCACAGCCTGCGTGCGCTGAAAAATTCGGGTTACAGTAAACTATCCTTTTCGTCGCTTTCCATCTCCGACTATTCGCAATTATCCGAAATCATGCAAAAGACACAGGCCGTATTCGAAAGCCGGAATATCAACGTTTCTTTTCCATCGATGCGCCTGGATAGTTTTTCGGAAGAGATTGCCCGGTTCGCCTCATCCGTCCGTAAATCCGGTTTTACTTTTGCACCGGAAGCGGGCAGTGAACGGCTGCGCAGGGTGATCAATAAAAATATCAGTGATACGGATTTATACAAATCGCTGGAAATCGCCCTCAGAAACGGATGGAAACATTTGAAATTCTATTTTATGATCGGATTACCAACTGAAACAAAGGAGGATGTTGAAGACATCGTTCGCCTTATTGAAAGGGCGCTGGAAATTGCCAAACCTTTCGGCAAAGTACGTTTTAACGTATCAATATCGCCATTTTCACCAAAAGCGCACACGCCTTTTCAATGGGCACGACAAAATACCAAAGATGAGCTCCTGGAAAAGATCGCCATATTAAAAAACCAATTTCACCGGATCAGACAGGTTAATTTATCCTGGCGCGATCCGGAAGTCTCGATGCTGGAATGTATATTAGGACGTGCAAACCGCAGCGCAGCAAAAGCCATCTGGCTGGCCTGGAAAAACGGGGCAACTTTTGACGGCTGGACCGATCTTTTCAAATTTAGAGTTTGGGAGCAGGCTTTCGCCGAAGCAAATTTAAAAATCCCGGAAATGACAGAAGCAATTCCTGAAGATCAGGCATTGCCCTGGGATTTTATCGACAAAGGCGTTTTTAAAAAATTTTTGTTAAAAGAATGGGAAAAAGCACAACAGGAGAAAACAACAGCCGACTGCAAAGAAAAATTTTGCTATGGCTGCGGCATTCAAACCCGCAAAACATTTGACGACTTCGGTCTGTGTCATTATGATAAAGTCCGGAAAAGTCTCAGCGGCAGTCTCACAGAGGATCTCCGGAAATCAGATATGGTGCATGGCAAAGAAAAGCAGGCCGATCAGAGTGCAGAGGCTATTCCGCCCCTGAAATATCGCCTGCAATTCACAAAAAGGGATTACGCCATATACCTGTCTCATCTCGATATTATCAGAAACTTTGAACGGGCTTTCAGAAGGGCCGATGTACCGCTGCTTTATAGTCAGGGATTTAATCCGCATCCCCGCTTATCCTTCGGACCGCCGATATCCCTGGGATTTTCAAGCGAGGCCGAATATGTTGATGTACAGATTGCGGGAAATTTTGAGGGCGATTTGGCCGGAGCGGTTAATCCCCATCTGCCCGAAGGATTGCGAATCATCCAATCCGCGGCCATAAACGGAAAAGCCGTTTCACTGAATGCCGTCATCAATGCCGCAGAATATCTGGTTTTTGTCAATAATCCGGAATTTAGTTCGGATACAATGAATGAAGCAATCAACAGACTTATGCAGTCGGATAAACTCATTATTCAGCGACGGGTAAAGAGCAAGATGAAAACCATTGATATTCGTCCCTACATACGGTCGGTTAAAATGAATCGCGATAATTTGATAATCAAATCGCAAAAAATCGCCGACCGCACCGTTAGGGTAAATGAAATACTCCGTTTTCTGTTTGATGAAGATAGCCTGCAAAATACACAGATATCCATTCATCGTAATAAACAACTCATTTTACAGAATGGCATTGAAAAAACACCGATGGATTTACTGTTGTCTTAAGATATGTACCATTAATTGTGAACAAAAATTTTTAATAAGCCTCATATTTTACTGGAAGCGAAAGTCTGCTCTGTGTACATTCAAATACCGGAATTAAAATCCGGTATGCATATTATACCTGCACGTCCGCCCAAAAGGTTTAAATTAAGGAATTAGACAGACTATGACGAAAGAAATTATTATAAACTCAACGAACGAAGAAACGCGCATTGCTATTCTTGAAGATTCAAAACTTGTTGAACTATTCGTAGAGCGACCGGAATACGAACGCATGGTCGGTGATATTTACAAAGGTAAGGTAAGCCGTGTCCTTCCGGGCATGCAGGCCGCTTTCATCGACATCGGTCACGAACAGAACGCATTCTTACATTTCTCTGATGTAACCGCTTCCTATCAGGACTATTTCATTGATTATGACGAAGAGGAAGATGCCCGGAATCATAAAGTAAGGCAGGTCAGCGAAAAATTTGACGTAGCTAAAAATCTGAAAAAAGGTCAGGATATTCTTGTTCAGATTATCAAAGAACCGATCAGCACCAAGGGCTGCCGGGTAACAGCCGAAGTGGCGCTGCCCGGGAGATTCGTGGTATTAATACCGGGAAAACCACACGTCGGCATTTCCCGAAAAATCAGTGATCGCAAGGAACGTCGGCGGCTCAAGGAAATTGCCAAACAAATTTTACCGCCGAACTTCGGTCTGATTATCCGCACGGTTGCCGAAGGCAAACAGGAAAAATTAATTAAAAAGGACCTGAATCAATTAATCAATTCATGGAAAAAATTGGAAACGAAAATGCGTGCACAGTCCGCGCCTGTGCTTATCTATAAAGATATGGCCATGGCGTCCAGTATTATCCGCGATTTATTTACGGCCGACATCGACCGGGTTGTGCTTGATTCACGACGCCTGATGCGCGAAATCGTGAATTATACAAAATATGTCGCACCGCAACTGGTCAGGAAAATCAGCTATCATAAAAGCCGCAACCCGATTTTTGACGATTTTAAAATAGAAAAAGAAATCGAAAATATGGGAGAAAACAAAGTCTGGCTGAGAAACGGCGGCTATATCATCATCGAACAAACCGAAGCCCTGGTTTCCATAGATGTTAACAGCGGAAAGTTTATCGGCCGGAAAGATCATGAGAGCAATTCATTAAAAATTAACCTCGAAGCAGCCCGGGAAATTGCGCGTCAGGCCAGACTGCGTGACTTGGGAGGCTTGATGGTTATTGACTTTATCGATGTGCTGGAAGCGGATAATAAAAGAAAAATATTTAAGGAACTTAAAAAAGAATTCTCCAAAGATCGCTCCATTACAAAAATCGAAGGTATCAGCCGCTTCGGTTTAATCGAAATGACCAGACAGCGCGTCCGTCCCAGCGTCCTGCATACGATTAATGATTCCTGTCCGGTTTGCAATGGCACCGGTCTGGTTCCGACGCTGAATACATCCGTTTCGGCCATTGAGCGCTGGATCCAACGCTACCGCTCAGGAAAGGGAGACCGCCGGATCACGATTCATGTTCCGGAAGATGTATATAAATATCTGAACCGGGGTCGCTACAACCGGCGCCTGAAACTGATGTGGAAATACTGGATCAAGATTCGTCTCGTAAAGAACAACAATCTTAAATTCGGTGAATTTCAGGTTTACGACCGATTAAATAAAAAGCGATTGGATCAATAGTCGATTGAGCGGGTCTGTTTCGTCATAAATGTATCTGCCTGCTGTGATAGGATGCCGACCCGTTTTATGATTTGGTTTTTGCGGGTCCGGAATAATATTGACAGAGCATCTTTTATTAGCTATCTTTATTGATCGCTCTTTTTTAAAAAAGAGTAAAGCAGCGATTGATATCAAAGAAGTAATCGTATTCCGGATTCAAATATTGCCCATCAAATATCCGGTGCAGTACTTTTTTTCTGTATTTCAGAGGTTGTTAACAAAAAAACGCTGTTTGTTTGTTTGGTTTTTTTAATTATGCGGATTATGTGAACTAACGCACATTTTGTTATTGCGCCAGATTTTATCTTTCAAAGCAAAAATGGATTTATACTTTGACGGGAGAGCCCATTATTATGAATTCTGACGGAGCGCAGATACATAAAGACTCCATAGATACTTCTACACTGTTTTCTATAAAGAAATTATCAAAAATCACCCTGGATGCCCTGCTTCTCAGTTTGGCATATTATTTATCATATCTTGTTCGCTTTGATTTTAATATACCACATGAGCAGTTTGCTTTAATTAAAGTTACCTTGCCGGTTGCGGTTTTAATGAATATCGCTTTTATCAATCTGCTGAGAATTAATTTAAGTCAATGGCGTTATTCAAGCATTCAGGACCTGATTAATCTTCTTGGCGCCGTATCGGCCGGCTGGATAGGTTTTATAATTTATCTGTACTTTTTAAACCTCCTGTCAGTGCCGCGTTCGGTATTAACCATTTTCTGGATGCTGAGTATTATCATTTTGGGCGGCGCCCGTTTTGTACCCAGAGTATATTTAAAACTCCTGGGCATGA
The DNA here is from genome assembly GCA_964467525.1 of uncultured Calditrichaceae bacterium. Classification (GTDB taxonomy): domain Bacteria; phylum Calditrichota; class Calditrichia; order Calditrichales; family Calditrichaceae; genus CAYXRA01. The sequence goes on along the minus strand of CAYXRA010000016.1, from coordinate 22,685 downwards.
CATCATCCAAAAAATGCAGGGTGCTGGTCATAGGCGCCGGTGACGCCGGTGAAATGATCATCCGCCAAATGAAAAATGATCCAAAGTTAGGTTATTACCCGGTTGCCCTTGTGGATGACGATCCTAAAAAACTGAACACCAAAATACATGGCGTCAAAGTAGTCGGTAACATTAAAAACCTCAACCGCATTATTCAGAAAAAAACCGTAGACGAAATAATTATTTCCGCCCCTTCCGCCCATCCGAAGGAAATGCAGCGTATTGTCCAGGCCTGCGAAGCCACAGGCATTGAGTTTAAAACCGTACCCGGTCCGCGTGAAATCGTGAACGGATACGTTAAGCTCGATCAAATCCGCAAAGTGCGGGTAGAAGACCTGCTCGACCGCTCTCCGGTCGAAATTGATCTGGATAAAATCAAAGAATATCTCGATGAGAAGGTCGTATTGATTACCGGCGCCGGTGGTTCAATCGGTTCCGAGCTTTCGCGTCAGATATTGAGTCTTAACCCGCAAAAATTACTATGCCTGGATCGCGCTGAAAACAGTCTCTTCTATCTGGATTATGAACTGAATCAGATGGGTTCGGAAACCAATTATGAAATTATTATCGCAGATGTACTGGACACATCGAAAATCAGCCAGATTTTACAAAAGCATAAACCGGACGTTGTTTTCCATGCAGCCGCCTATAAACACGTGCCAATGATGGAATTGCACCCCGAAGCAGCGGTGCGCAATAATATCATGGGCACGCTCAACATGGTCAAACTATCCGAAAATTACAGCGTCGAAAAATTCGTGCTTATTTCTACGGATAAGGCAGTTAACCCAACTTCTGTAATGGGCGCCACCAAACGGATTGCCGAATTACTGTTACAATCATTTACTGCCAAAGCACGCATCAAGCTTTTAACCGTGCGTTTCGGAAATGTGCTCGGCAGTTTCGGCAGTGTGATTCCCCTCTTTCAAAAACAAATTGCCCAGGGCGGGCCGGTAACAATTACACACCCGGAAATGCAGCGCTTTTTTATGACCATTCCCGAATCCGTTAAGCTGATTTTGCAGGCAGCAAAAATGAGTAACGGCAATGACATTTTTGTTCTGGATATGGGCGAACCAATTAAACTGATTAATGTTGCCCGCCGATTAATTAAACTATCCGGCTTTATCCCGGATAAGGACATTGCGATTGAGGTAATCGGTACGCGCCCCGGAGAAAAATTAAACGAAGAACTCTGGAATCATGGCGAGGTCCCGCTCAAAACCGACCATTCCAAGATTTTTATGGCTATCGGCAGTCACTATAATCACTGGGATTTAATGAGCAAAAATCTCGAACTGCTGAATTATTACGCTGAAAACGGGCAACGGGAAAAAATCTATAAAAAACTACAGGAAATTATACCTGAGTATAAACCCGATTTGAGACTGCATAAACAAATAAGTACGCTGCAAGCCACTCATTTTAGTGAATAAGTAACAAACAAAAACTATCATTAGACATATCTCCTAAAAAACCGGCAACTGCCGGTTTTTTTATTAAAACAAATTTGACTTATTCAGTTCCCCTTGATAAACTTGCCGTTTATTTTTAACACGGAGAGTAAAAAATATGCGTAAGTTATTTAAAAATAAAATGTTTAGAGATTATCTCTTCATCACGATCGGCGCCACAATTATGGCGATGGGCATATCTGTTTTTCTTGTTGACGCCCGGGTTGTTCCCGGCGGCGTTTCCGGTTTATCCATGGCCTTTCATTATTTATCCGGCAATTACCTGCCGGTTGGACTGCTGATCTGGCTGTTTAATATTCCGCTTTACATTTGGGGTGTTAAAGTACTGGGCGCCCGATTTGGCGCCAGAACTTTCTACGGATTTACAATCAATGCTTTTTTTATCGATTTTTTTCACGGGGATATACCGGGATTGTCTATGTTCGGTCTGCACAACGCCCCGGCGATAAAGGATCTGCATAACAACGATTTTTTCTTCCTGATACTGATCGGCGCAGTATTGCTTGGTATCGGATTGGGTATTATCTTCAAATTTAAGGGAACAACAGCAGGATCGGATATTGTCGCCGCCATCCTGCAAAAACGCTACGGCGTAAAACCCGGGCAGGCAATTATGATGATCGACCTGCTGGTCATTTCATTTGCCGGACTGATCATTTATTTGAAGGACCTAAGCCCGGAGCGACCGGCATTTTCACTGACGCTGTACGCATTTTTTCTGCTGTTCGTGTCATCATATCTGATCGATATGGTGCTGGATGGATTCGACTACGCCCGCTCGGCAATCATCATATCGGATAAATACAATGAGATCGCCGAAGCGATTATCAACCGGCTCAGCCGCGGAGCGACATCACTGAAAGGCCGGGGGCTCTATAAAGATATCGATCGCGAAATCCTGATGACTGTTGTTCCCAGAAAAGAGCTGACTCTTTTAACGGAGATTATTGAAGAAATCGATCCCGATGCATTCGTAACCATTCATGATGTCCATGAGGTATTGGGACATGGTTTCAGAAGAAGAATTTAGATTTTCTGTATGGCCGGTTATAATCGAAAATTGTTATCATTTTGTAGTGCAAGTGAATATGTAAAAAATCGTAAAATTTAAAATGAGTTTCCGAATTAAATTTAAATACTCGTTCAGTTGCATATTTGTCCGGAATGAAATTTCAATTTTTTGTTTTTAATCATGAATAAAAGCAAAATCTTTCATATAGGGATCGATTTGGGCGGCACTAAAATTGAAGGTATACTGCTCCAACCTCAATTTGTTAACAGTGCCGAACTGCAAAAACACATTATCCTGCGCCGGAGAATATCCACGGCATCCGAACAGGGTTATCAGCATATTCTTAACCGCACAACCGGCTTCATCCGTTCGCTGATTCATGATTGTCCCGAAAAGTGCGACCGGTTTACGATTGGCGTCGGTTTGCCCGGCCATATCTCGCGACTGAATAAAACGGTGAAGAATTCCAATACAACCTGCCTGAACGGAAAGCGCTTCTGGCAAGACATTGAGAATCGATTAAAACGACAGATTGTCTTCGAGAATGACGCCAATTGTTTTGCTCTGGCTGAGGCAATCTGGGGCGCGGGCGCAAATTATCGTTCGTTATTCGGGGTAATTTTGGGTACGGGCGTCGGCGGCGGATTTATTCATAACAAACAGATTATCTCCGGTGCACAAAACATTGCCGGCGAATGGGGGCACACGCTGCTTATACCCGGCGGGAATCCCTGTTACTGCGGCAAGCAGGGCTGCGTAGAAACCTATCTCAGCGGGAAAGGCTTCGAACAAAATATCCTGCATCCCCTGCATTTTGATATGAGCGCCCGGTCTTTCAATCATAGCTGGCAAATCGGCGCCCTCTGCCGCAAAGAAGAAGCGGAACAGGCTGTCGAAATTTATTGCGATTATTTTGGCATGGCCCTCAGCAATGTGATTAATATAATTGATCCTGAGGTTGTAATACTGGGCGGAGGTATGAGCAATTGTGCTTTTTTATATACCAAAGGCGTCGACGCCGTTAGGAAGTACGTTTTTAACGATGAAATGCTGACAAAAATAAAACCCGCCGTGCTGAGTGACGCGGCGGGTGTATTCGGTGCTGCCTATTTAGGTGCAAAACAAACCAGTTTAGCTTAAAAAACCAACTTCACACTCAGTGCATTAAAAACGCCTTTAGAATAGCTTGGCCACATGGCTTTATTCAAGGCATACGAATAATCGAGCTGGAAAAATCCCAGATGCAGGCCGAATCCCAGCCCAAACATATACCCATGATTGCCACCTACGGCCAAACCCAAACGCAGCGGCAGCCAGTTTGTCGCAAAGTACTCCGCGCCAATACCTATCCGGGGCGTCGTCGTATTACCAAATGCCGTATTTAATCCCTGTTGCCAGTCCGCCGTTAGAGTAAGATTTTTCATCATATTATAGGCCACGGCCAAACGCATAACCGTCGGCAGCGGTGTGGAAAAAGCGCCGATTACATAACTGCTGTCCTCGGAAACCGACGTATCAAGTGAATCATCAAACATATCTTCCACCAGTGCCGAATCCGATTCCATCAGATAGTGCCGTTCATTTTTTCCATCCCAGTTGATGCCGGCAAACAGATTGTTAAAACTCAATGAAAAGTGCCACTTCTTCTCATAGGGCACCGTTAGTCCCAGATCAAGACCAAAACCCGAGCCGGCAGCGATTCCCGAATTTGGAATAGAGGTGCGGGCCTCCATTTCCAGGCGATATTTTAGGGTTGTATCATCCATGTATTCGCCCGCGCGTGCGGCATTAATTTCCGCTCTTTTAGACTGAAAAACCGATAAGCCCAAATAGTAATTGAGATTGACGCCCGCATAAACCTCATTTAGAAAGGGAACCAGCCTTTTGACGGAAAAGGGATAAGCATATCCGGCGCTGAACTTGAGCGCCGAATACATACTGCCCTCGAAGACCGCCGGATCTGCATAGCTGTAAGCTTTGTCTATCGTTTCACCATAAAGCAATATTTCCAGCGGTTTGGTATTTTCCAGCAAATGTATTTTTCCCTGGGATACGGCCTGGACTGCAAAACCAAAATTATTAACAGCCAGCCCCAGTACATTTGTAGACAGATCGGTATAAATATTTAAGCCGTCATCCGCGAAAAAATCGATGATATCCTGTTTGTCCGATTCGGACCACGCGCCGCCATGTCCTTCTTCGGTGAAATACAGATTATACTTATTCAGCGACAGGGTATTGTTATAAATTGCCGAATTGATGGAAAACAGATTAACCTCAACTGAGTTTCCCCGGATCAGCGCAAGATTGGCCGGATTGAACGGCATGGCATTTATACCACGACTGAGCGCGCCGTAATTTCCGGCCATACTCAGACTGACTGCATCAAAGCTCTGGCCGCAGAGCGCGGCTATCGTGATAAAAACGACTAAAATTATCTTTTTCATAATGGCTACCACCTTTTATTCATCATCTTCGGGATTAATTCTGAATTTTACGCTGACCAGCGCTTCAAATTCGATCTGGTCCGTTTTCCTGATGCGCACACTGCCATTGGTCGGTTTTACTTCCACAACCTGCCGCGTATAGAGCGGTTGATAGTCCTTGAATATCTGTAGCTGCTTCTCCGTTAAGCTAATTGTGACAGTGCTTTCCGTTGGATTATCAACATAGCCGGCACTGCCAACCCTGCCGGCGTCAACGTTTGCTTCAAGAATGATTTTCTTTGTTGAGTCGCTGATACTATCCGTGAATAACAGCGTCGAATCCGTTGCCATGTAAAACCTCACCGCCGCTCCGATGGGCACTTCATTCCTTAATAAAAGACGTGTTGTGGCATGGTGCATATCTTCGGTAAGCCGTTCCCGGTCTTCTTCATCGATATCCGCTTTTTTGATACTATCAATTTCTGTTTCGTAGGTAATGGTGTTGATAATGTTTAATGTTAGCGGCGACTCGATATCATAAAGCACCCGTAAGCCATCGCCGGAGGATACCGCGCCTTCGCCTTCAATAAAAGCCTCACCGGATATACGGATGCTTGTCGGAAAAATTTCCAGCAAATCAACAATACTGTTCGGATTGGCGTAGGACTGATCCAGCACGATTTCTGTGGTTGGACTTATACCGGAAGCCTGAATGTGTTCGTTAACATTAACCGCAACCGAATCCGTAATCATATTCACGGATTTATCAAAGTGGTAGCCGGTTATTTTCAAATTGACGTTAATCGGAATATCGATCTGATTCTGAAATGTGAACGTCATTGTCAGATCTTCCAGACGGATATTCCCCTGAACATTTTCGAATAAATCAATCGTATCCAGCTCTACCGGTTCAAAAGTAAATTCCGTGCGATCCAGAACACCCTCGATGCGTTCAAAATACAGGGAGTCAATAAAAACATCGGCAACCACGGAATCCTCATAGGAAATCGTAACAAATTCGTCCGTGCCCGGAATGCGCGCTTCGGTGAAATAATAAATTGCATCAATACTTTGGCCCGGATTTTCGTGATGAACAATTTCCCAGCCGGACAGATCAATATTTTCAATATGCGTTTGACCGGAAGTCAGATACTGATTTATAGTTTTGATCTCACCATTTTTAACAAAGTTGGGCATGCGGACGCGCACATCGGCATCGATGGCCAGACTGTTATTAACCTGAAATTCGATACTGCCTTTCTCAATCAAAGCAGATTTTAACTGATGCTCCTGATCGCTCATATCCAGGGAATCTGTCTGGCTGAATTCCTGTTCGGGAATCTGAGCCACGGCTTCAAGAACGGTGATATCCCGTATATGCAATTCCGAAATGATATACCCCTGTTTACGCTCTTCGGTCAGTACCTGCATCGTATCCGATCCGGAAACGGGAATAAAATATTCAATAATGAATTTATTTGATATGCGTTTATCGTCCAGCGGAACAATATTGCTCCGAACCGAGTCGCCTTCTTCGATTGCCTCATTAAATCTCAGGGTCGCAATCTTTTCTTTAGCCCCACCATTATTATAAATCGTAATCTCCATGCCCGCTTTTATGGTCAGGAACAAATTATTGTAGAAAGTCAGCCATAAATCGCCATCGGCAATCAATGCGTTTTTAAATTCATCAAACTCGAGAGCCTCTAATTCGGCCGTGAAATCAAAATCCGGATATGGCGGCAAAGTATCACCGGCAGCAAGCAATTGCGGCGGCATAACATCTTCCAGCAATATTTTTTCCGATTCAATCGCTGGCGGATCTTCAAGCGTGATTTCCCCAACCTGCGTGACAAAGCGATTTACTTCCGGTTCCATCACCAGGTCATCAGACTCAATGCGCTCCCAATCCGTAGAATCACTCAGGCTAATTGCAATAATCGGTGTGCCTGATTCATCTTCGGATGATACCAGCGTACTGTCATTAATAATCTCCTCCATCAGGAAATTATCCGTGGGTAAATAGAGCGTCCATTCTGTGTCCCAGGCCGGCAGCTTCGGCTCATTTACCGTGCAGGCAGAAAAAAGAAACATCATGATCAAAATACTAAATAAAACTTTTTTTATCATATCTAATTCCTCTTTTAAAAGCGTTTGTATTGATTATTCGGTTAAAATTGCAAAGTCTTTATTTATTCGATAAAACTATCGCAAATCATTCAAAATAATTTTAGTTATTGACCAATGTGGATTAAATTATCTGATAATTGCAAGTATAAAAAAGACGGGTTGAGCCTTGTCCATACATGTTTAATTTTGGGTGAAAAAAAATAACTGAGATTAAAATCATGTAAAATTTCAGGATTAAGGGTACAGGCGACCATGATTTTGGACTTGTCATTTTTTATGACAGCCAAAGGGTTTTTGAAATATTTGAGTTGATACATCGTTACATTATACAAAGTAGTCTGTCCTGTCAATCATAACCAAAGAATGGTTAAAAGATATTTAATGAATAAGAAAATGCATTCCGGATTCAGGGAAATTGAGCACACAGCAGATCTGGGCATAGAAGTAACGGGAGACAGCCTCAACAATCTTTTTAAAAATGCGGCACAGGGTTTTTATGCCGTCAGCGCCGGCGATCTGAATCTCAGTGCAACGGATACGCTTAAAGTATCACTAAATGCAGAATCGGCCGAAGATTTGCTGGTTTCCTTTCTCAATGAACTCAATTATTATATGCAGATGAAAAACAAAATTTACCGGCACATAAACAATATTAACATCGAAGAAAGAGACGGACAGTATTTCTTATCCTGCAGCGGTCAGGTTGCGCGCCTGAATCCGGCGCAAAGAGAAGAATTAACAGAGATAAAATCGGTAACCTATCACCAGCTTAAAATCGAAAGAAAGGAGGACGGGTACTATACGAAAGTCTTTTTCGATATATAGATACCCGTGGAATATCTATGCAATACAAGTCACATCAGATCGAACAAATTCATGATCACTTATTTGAAATTCCTCAAACCGGCCAGATGCTGACGCCGGGCCGTATTTACGCTTCGGAAACCATGATGTCCGATCTTTTACAGGAAGGGGAACCCATTCAGCAGGTTATCAATGTCGCCCATCTGCCTGGCATCCGGAAATATTCACTGGCCATGCCCGATATTCACTGGGGATACGGATTTCCCATCGGCGGGGTTGCGGCTACGGACTGGGATGAGGGCGTAATATCCCCGGGCGGCGTCGGTTACGACATCAACTGCGGCGTGCGTCTTGCCTCTGTTGCCTTAGAGGAAAACGATATAAAAAAACGGGTTGGCACACTCATCCAGGAGCTTTTCAAAAGCATTCCAACCGGTGTCGGCGCCTCCGACGCGATCCGAAAACTTAATAAAAACGAACTCAAAGCACTCCTGAAAAAAGGCGTTCCCTGGGTAATCGAACAGGGATTCGGCAGCGATACGGATTGCGATTACACCGAAGAAAACGGGTGCTTTGAGGCTGCTGATCCGGACGTTATCTCAGACCGGGCTCTCGAACGCGGCCAGACGCAAATGGGTACGCTGGGCTCCGGCAATCACTTTCTTGAGGTCGGTGTGGTCGATCATATTTATGATCCGGAAGCGGCCAAAGTACTGGGATTATCCGAGCATCAGGTTACCATCCTGATTCATACCGGATCGCGGGGATTCGGTTACCAGGTATGTGACGATTACCTGAAAGTAATGGGCAGTGCGGCAAAGAAATACAATATCAACCTGCCTGACCGTCAGTTAGCTTCGGCGCCGATTCAAAGCAGCGAGGGACAAAATTATTTTTCAGCGATGGCAGCCGCGGCCAACTTTGCATGGAGCAACCGTCAGGTGATCATGTCCCTGGCTAACCGCACACTGAAACGGGTGCTTAAGATTTCCGACAGCGATCTTAAATTCAGGCTGATTTATGATGTATCCCATAATATCGCCAAAAAAGAAGTTCACAAAATTGATGGTGAAGATAAGCAGCTATGTGTTCACCGAAAAGGTGCAACACGGGCATTTGACAAAAACCACAGTGAAATCCCCCCGGCATACCGGTCAATCGGCCAGCCCGTGCTGATTCCCGGGGATATGGGGCGTTACTCTTTCGTATGCCTGGGCACCCATAAAGCCATCGAAGAAACTTTCGGCAGTAGCTGTCACGGTGCGGGACGGACGCTTAGCCGGCGCAAGGCCAAAAAACAGGCCGGCGGCAGGAATATTATCAAAGAGCTCTCTGATAAGGGAATCATTGTACAGGCTAAAGGACGCGGCACCGTAGCTGAAGAAATGCCCGATGCTTACAAAGATGTGGCTAATGTGGTTGATGTAATGCACGAGAGCGGCATCAGCAAAAAGGTCGCCCGACTCAGACCGATTGGCGTGATCAAGGGATAAAGGTGGATAAATGTGATGACGATTGATGGATTGATGGAATTATGGCAAGATTAATAAATTTATAATTGTAATGGTTGCCTGGTTTGTATTGTTAAAGATTGAGCCTTACCTAAATATAATTTGAATTTTAGCCACGTGTTTTTTGATCTTTACGTTCGGTCGCTTGGATGCCATAAGCAGAACGAGTTAGGATAACCTTAGAAGTCATTACCCCGAGCTTAAGCTCAGGGGGCACTAATCAACAAAAACTTTCGGGCTTTGGCCGAAGTTCTATTATTTTCAACAAATAATGTTTTACTCAAATGCCCCTTCTTCGACAACAACTTTGCTTCTGACGATAAAGGCTTCGTCGTAACCCAGTTTACGGGCCTGATCACGAATGATTTCCGCGTCGTTACGGGTTAAGGCATCACCCACGCGCACTTTATAATGGGGGGCCTCGAAAATGAGATAGGTTTTTCGCTTTAAGTCCTCAAACTGATTCATGGCGGTTTGTTGTACCAGCGTGGCCTTTTCAATGCTTGTCGTCGCTAAAAGCTGAACGCGAAAACCATCGGTTTCTTTGAAAGCAATCTCAGGCTCTTCGATGGCCTCCTTGTTCGGCTCAGTTTCAACCGGTGCCGCATCAATGCCGGGTTTTTCTTTATCGATGACAATATCTTCATCATCCAGGCTTACCGGATCGAAGGATTCATCATAATAATATTCTTCTTCCGGCTGCTTTTCGGGTTCATCGGTGGTTGTCTTTTGCGGTCCCGCACAATTAATGATTAAAGCAAAAGCAAACCACGCCAAAATAAAATATTTCATTTATGCCTCTCAGATTATTTCCAGTTTTTGTTGTTCGATCCAGCCGGTTCTTCCGTCGGCCAGTTTTACTTCGAGCCAGTTGTCGTTTTGTCTTTCGATACTAACTTTTGTGCCTTCATGCAGCACAAAAACTTCCGTGGCAACGGTGCTGGGCTCGGCATAGATCGTTGCCGAAAGATCCATAATAATGCCGTGTTTTTCCGTTTCCAGCCGGTATATTTTTTGAACCAGAACCAGTGAAAGCAGCATAAAAATAACAACCAGCGTGACGAATATCGCCTGGAACCGGTCCCTTCTGCCCCGCCGCCTGAAATGAATGCGCAGGACGGCAAAGATAAGAATCAGCCAGAGTAATCCCGCAGAAATCCAGCACAGCATATTTATCGAAAATAAAGCCAAAAATCCATTCCACCAAACGGATAATATAAATTGGGGCGGTCGTTCAATCTGATCGACCAGCCTTTCGCGCAGAAGGAGCAGATTTTCTTCCAGCGCCTCATCACCCTGCAAAAACCGGCGCGCCCGCTCATAATTGAGACGCGCTTTGCCTGAATCGTTTAATTTATAGTAGGCATTGCCGAGATTAAAATACAGGGCGCCGCTTTCAACATCCTGATCTATTATCTGCTTATACATTTCGACAGCATTTTCATATTCGCCGTTCTGATAATAACGATTACCCCGGCGAAATAGTTCTTCCGGATTCTGATCCTGGGCAGCAAATATCGGCACAATACTGAGTATTAAAACAACAAAGAGACCTGTTTTAATCAGTTTACCCCCCCACCCCTTTTTCCCCTCCCCACGCGTGGGGAGGGGATTTAGGGGCGGGGATTCTTCTGTTTTTATTTTCTTATTTTTTTTACCCAATGAACTTACCTTCTTGAGTTAATCATGCCCTCGTCTACTGGCTAAATTATGGCTTTTTTCATCTGTTTAAAATCCCCACCCCTGCGTCATGTCTTGGCGGGGAGTGGGAGAAGAGCCCCTCCCCAACCCCTCCCCCGATTCATCGGGGGAGGGGCGAAGGGGTGGGGGGTTCTATTTAATCATGCCTTTGTGTGTTTGCCAAATCATAGATGTTTCATTACATCCATTTTTCCATTTTAACCAAAACAGTTCTGGCCTGCTCGAACAGTGCTTTTCTTTCCGCCTCGGAGGCGCCCATGTTGGCATACTGGCGAAAATCACTTTCCTCGAGCACGCTAATATATTCGGCAATCACATCTTCCGAAACGCCCCTGTCCCGCAACACCTTTTGAATATTGGCTACACTGAAGTCGGTCATTTCGATATTCAGTTTATCACGGACAAATCCCTGCAGGGCAAGTGAAACGGCTTTATAGAATTCGCTTTGATTTTCACTTTGCAATTTGGCTTTTGCTTCCGATAAGTGTTTTGCGGCAATTTTACCGGCGCGGCGGCTGCGGGCCAGACGTTCGTCGCTTAACAATTTAGCCTGCCGTTCGTCTATGATCAGAAAACCGATAAACAGCATTAAGGCGCCAATCAGCGAAAACCAAAATGAAGGTGAAAGATAGGTTCTGAAGCCTAGGTTTCTGAAATCGCTGCTCTCTTTAATAAAACGAATATCTTTTCCCAGTTGGGCAACTTCCTGCCGCAGGAATCCGCTGCCCTGCTGATCACCGGCCAGTCCCGGGCGGCTGGCCGGTGAAATGGTTAGCCGGATCGGTTCGCTGCGCACAGTTTTATAGGATTTTGTCGCCGGATTAAAGAATGACAAGGTGACCGGTTTTATTTCGTAGGTTCCCTCCAGGCGCGGGATCAGAATATACTCCGCCGATTTCGCACCGGATATGTAATCGTTGTTATTATTTATATTGGTGGAAATCTTCGGATCATAGCGCTCGATATCCGGAGGAATCAGTAATTCGGGCAGCCCGGCCATCTTAATATTTCCCCGGCCGGACACCCTGATTTTAAGCGAAATACCCTCATTGACTTCAGCCTGATTTTTATCGACCGTTACATTCAGATTATAATTTCCAACCGTACCTTCGAACGGGTCCGGTTTTCCCTCTTCGGGCAGTGGTTTCACATTTATTTTCAGCGCATTGCCGGACAGTTTTTTTTGTATGGTTCTGCCGAAGGGATCATCGAAAAAACTATCAAAGATGCTGCGCCGCCGGTTTTGCGACCGCACCAGGGCCTCCAGCGTGACCTCCATCGGATCGAGAGTCAGCTCGCCGACCTGTGTTGGAAACAGGGCGGTTTTATAGAGTGTGGCGACGTTGTAGCGCTCGCCGTTGACGATATCCTGTTCGATGTGGGGCTGTGCCGGCAGTTTAAGTTCTTCCTTCCAGAAACCGGTGCTCGTCGGCCGCTTATCAATGTTAAAGCCGCGTACATTCACTTTAAAGTACAATCTGTATTCGGCAACAATCTGCTCACCGATAAAGACATTGCGCTTGGAAACATTTGTTTTTAGATATAAATTTTCCCCGGCGATATCAGCATCGGTTGTGCTTTTGGGCTGCTGTTTGTTTGCTGATTGTCCGACCTGCTTATCCGCTCCTTTTTTGACGGTAATTTCGATTGTGTTTGAAGAAACCGTATTACCGTTAACTTTTACCGAGGCCGCTTCAATGGTAAACTTACCCTCGCTGCGCGGGCGGAGAATAAAAGAAAATTCCTTGGATGAAGTGATAGCTCCGTTTATCATCTGAATGCTGGTCGATGTATTTGGTCCGGATAATATATCAAAATCTTTGAAGTCCGGGAAGTTAACATCGGGCAGTGAAGTGGATTTTCCCGATATTTCCACCGCATATTGAAGCTGATCACCGACAGTGACGGAGCTGGAAGAAACGGTGGCAGTGACCTTCACATCCTGGGCAAAAATTACTCCGACGGATAACAGAAACGGGATTAAGTATAACAATATTGAATTGATTCGCTTCATACTACCAGTCTTTCTCCACCCGGCCGCGACTGCCGCGCACGGGCGCTTTCTTTTCCTGGGCATCTTCTTCCTGCTCCTTCAGAGCGTTGAGAATACGTTCCGCTTCTTCCTTGCTCATTTTTTCCTTTTCTTCTTCGGTTGCCTGAGGTTTGGGTTGTTGTTCTTCTTCCTCGTCTGCGGCTTGTTGCTGCTCCTGTTGCTGCTCATCCTGATCCTGCTCACCCTGCTGCTGTTCACCGGATTGCTGCTGCTGCTGTTGCTGTTGTTTTTGTTGCTGAGGCTGCTGCTGTTTCTTCTCTGCCATTTCCTTCAATTTTGCCCGCGCCAGCTCCAGATTGTATTTGGCGTCGAAATCATCGGAATTGATTTCCAACGATTTTTGATATGCCCGGATGCTTTCCTGCAGTTTATTCTGCTGGAAATAGGCATTGCCGATATTGTAATAACTTTTTGCGGTTAAATCCAGTGATTCGCTGCCCAGCAGTTTTTGATAGGATTCGATGGCCTCATCGTATTTTTTCATTTTATACAGGGCGTCACCTTCATTGAAAATAGCCCTTTCATTTAAGGGATCATCCAGCAATGCATCTTTGTAATTGGCCAGCGCTTCTTCATATTTTTCCTGATGGTACTTTTCGTTGCCCTCATTCACTTTTTTGCGAATGCCCTGTGCAGAAAGCGAAGGGATTGAAAAAAATATAACTAAGGTTAAGACTCCAGCAATGTATTTCATTTCAAATGGTCTCATTTTTCTTTTTTCTATTGCGCAACGGTAAAAAAGTTTCAATGGTCAGCAGAACCAGGGCCAGGGCAATGAATATCTGGAACCGGTCTTCGTACTGGGCAAAATGCCGTGATTTCAGCTCTTTCTTTTCCAGTTGTTTTATTTCATCGTAAATCTCTTCCAGCTCCGTTTCCCCGGCCGTTGAAATATAATACTTGCCATCGGTGATATAGGCGATTTTCTGCAGCGTGGTCACATCCAGTTTCGTTGTGACCACATTGCCGCTGCGATCTTTTTTAAAACCTCTTTTATTGCCGTACTGATCGTAAAGGGGAATCGGCACACCCTGTGTCGATCCGATTCCGATCGTGTAAATCCGGATGCCCTGCTGAGCGGCCTCTTCCGCCATTTTAATCGGATCCGTGCCGTGATCTTCGCCATCGGTGATCAGAATCAGCACTTTGTATTTGCGTTCTTTCTCATTAAAACCGGCCATCGATTTTTTTATCGCATCGCCAATGGCTGTGCCCGGCTGCGGAATCAGATCGGTATCCATCATCCGCAAAAATAATTTTGCCGCGGAGTAATCCAGTGTTAACGGGCAATGCACGTGAGCAATGCCGGCGAAAGCCAGCAATCCGATGCGGTCGCCCTCCAGCAAATCGATTAATTTGGATATTTCGTGCTTGGCCTTTTCCAGTCGGTTGGGCGAGATATCCTCCGCCTTCATACTCAGGGAAACATCAAGCGCAACAATGATATCAACACCCTCGCGCTTCACCTCCTCCAGTCGCGTACCAATCTGCGGATCGGCCATGGCAATGATCAGAAAAATGTAGGTAAAAATAAACAGCACGGCTTTCCAGACCGCTCGTTTTTTATTATAACCGGGCATCATCTTTTTTATAATTTCCAGCTGACCGAAACGGCGCATCAGCGTTTCCTTGTGACGGAATACGTAAACAAAGAATACAATCAGTGCCGGCACGCCCCATAAACCATGCAGCAGCCAGGGATATTGAAATCTCAGTACTTCCATAAATTAAGGCAACTTTTTAAAGTACGTGTTGCTCAAAATTAATTCAACGAGCAACAATAACAAACCAATTGTTAAATAATAGATAAACAGTTCCCGGTAACGGGTAAACTCTTTAACCTCTATTTTTGTCTGTTCCATTTCACCGATGGCATCGTAAATTTCACGCAGTTTTTGTTCATCGGTCGCTCTGAAATACCGACCTCCGGTGATGTCAGCAATCCGACTGAGCAGCTCCTCATCAATACGCACCTGCATGGGAATATACTGCTTTCCAAAAACCGGATCGTGATGAGGAAACATCGCCGTTCCCCGTTTTCCGGCGCCGATGGTGTAAACCCGGATTTTGTATGTCTCAGCGATGCGCGCCGCGGTCAGCGGATCGACCTGACCGGCATTGTTGACGCCATCGGAAAGCAAAATGACTACTTTGCTTTTAGCTTTACTGTCACGCAGCCGGTTTACCGCATTAATTAATCCCATGCCGATGGCCGTGCCGTCCCAGTCCGGTTCCGCTACGCTGATTTCTTCCAACAAATTCATCAGGATGCCGTAATCCAGCGTCAGCGGACACTGGGTAAAACTTAATCCGGCAAAGACTACCAGCCCGATGCGGTCGTTGCGGCGACCCTCTATAAATTCGCCGGCCACGGTTTTTGCCGCCTCCAGTCTGTTTTTAGGGCGGAAATCCTCCGACAGCATACTCTTTGAAACGTCCAGTACCAGCACGATATCCACGCCTTCGGTGTTTATCTGTTCTTCGATGCTGGTGGACTGGGGCCGGGCGAGGGCGATAATCAGCAGCGTCACGCCGGCCAGCCTCAGGACAAACAGAACATGACGCAGTCGCTGCTTTACACTCACCGGCACCTGTTTGAGTAAGGCAATATCCGAATAGCGGATTTTACCGCTGCTGCGCCTCATGCCGCGCAGATACCAATAGACCATCACCGGCAGAATAAGTAATGCCAGCAGATACCAGGGATCGGCAAGCCGTATCATTCGCTATCCGTCGCTTCCTCTGTTTTAACCGCTTCCAGAATATCTTCATCCGCGGGAAATATATCTTCCAGCTTCGATGTCTCGATAGTCAGCAGCGGATCGGTCATCGCGTTGCGTACGAACACTTCATCACCGCTTTTCCTGCCGATGTAAAGCGCGGCGATTTTTTCATCACCGCTGAAAATCTCAACTTTGCCTTCAGGATTGACCAGGTTATAGGGCATCAGGTAACCGGGATCTTCCTTGACAAAGCGTTTGGCCTTCAGATTGCCCAGTGTCGTTAACAGACTGCTCACCTTCCAGCTTTTGGCCTTCCTGCCGCTTTCGGTAATCCAGGTGCCGCTGGTGTCTTTGACAAACTTGAGCAGACGGTTTTCATACAACAAATTGAAACGATCGACGCTTTCTTTATCGAAATCGAGAATCTGTTTGTCACGCAGGGCGAAAAGGTCTTTTTTCAGCGGATTAATAAAACTGGAATCAACGGTGAAAACATGCGGCCGTACGGCATCGGCGCCATAAGCGCGGTTACCTTCAACCTCTGAAAAAATCACCGAAAGTTTTGCCTTTTCAGGACCGGAAAACAGTTCCACCTCGTAGGCCGGCCGCTGCAGATTAAATTGACGCAGGCGGTTATCGTTTTCGGCGACCACCGACTTGATGCGGCCATTGTTCAGTTTGTTTAAAATTGCATCGATATTAGAATTATCTCCGGCTGTTTCGATTGGTTGCACGATTTTCCAGTCACCGCCGTCTTTTTCAAACATGAACGAACCGTAAGGATTTTTCAGGCTAAACTGACGGATTTTATTTTTATCGAAATGAATCGTTTTTTTATCGCGCCAGTCGAACAGCGATTTTGTGGCATTGTTTTTCAGCGATTTGGCCGTCAGATGAACGAGCGTATCCTGATTGGAAACATAAATATTCGGGCCGACATTGGTATCGTCGCCGATCAGTAAAGAATCCCTGCTGCCGTCGTTTTGCACGGCTTCGATTTTTATAGCACGCGTGCCCAGTCCGAATTTCTCCCGCTGATCCGGTTTTATCGAAAAGGTGCGCACCTTTTTTGCATTATCGATGCCGGACAGCAGCGTGTTAATCGGCGATTCATCGGCGCCGGTCTGAACCGGCTGCTCGATTTGCCAGCCGTCGGCATCCCTGACAAACAAAAAATGATTTTGCGGCGATTTTATTTCAATGCGATTGATACTGTCTTTTTTTACATGAAATAGTTTTTCGGCGACTGCCTTTTCCTTTTCACGCTGCTCGCCGCCCTTAATTTCATAGAAATAAACATAAGCGGCAAGGGCGATGGCAATCAGCCCCAAAATCAATGTTTTTCGCATAATTCCAAAAGCTCCTTCAATTGCTGTTCACCGAATACATTTCCGCATTTTTCTTTCCAAACACTACTTAGCCTTGTTGCGGCGATAATAAACGACCACGCCGATAATGATCATCAGTACCGGGATCAGAATAACCACCAGATAGAGCAATGTCGAAACATCGGCCTGAGTCATGGTCAGTCTGCGGTCTTCGATTTCCTTTGGCCTGATGGAAATTAAATCTTCTTCTTCGGCCAGAAAATTAACCGTATTCAGGAAGAGATTTGAATTGCCCTGACTGTTGAAATAGCCGTTGCGGGCAAAATCCGAGTCGCCAAAGATGGCGGCAATCGCCTTCCCTTTGACCAAATCTTTCGAAGCGACAACGGCCAGCGTCACCGGACCGGGCGTATCCTGCGCTTCATCGAATGAAACCTGCCCGCCGGCAAAGTCCGTTTCGGCCCAGCTGTTACCGGAGGTTTTTAAAAGCTCGGTCATGTTGTAACCGCCCTTTTCGTCCATCGGAAATACGGATGAGGCCTGCGGATAAAAGGTCATAACATTACCAAAATCAGCGGTGATGACATGATTTTCCGGATAATTTGTCACCAGGGGCATTGCCGGTCCGGCGCCGAATAATTGTCCGACGCCGCTGGCGTCGATAACCAGATCGTTGCCAACCGAAACATGAAAATGTGCGGCCAGGACTTCTACCGATTCGGGATGATCGGGATCGGTCATCAGCAGCAGTTTTCCGCCGTTTTCGACATACGCTTTAATCGTATCGATTTCAGCGGGAAATAAATTGGTTTTCGGTGAGATAACCGCAAGCACCGAACAGCTATCCGGTATGGACCGGCGGCGCACCAGATTAAGCTGACGCACGAGATGATTTTCCTTTTTAATCGCTTCCACGGCCTGTTTAAAGCCTTCCCTGCCGTCATCATTGATATCCGCTTCACCGTGACCGGTGAGAAAATAAATCACCTTATCCTGTTCGCGGGTCACTTTGATAATGGCATTGGTCAGCTTAACTTCACTCAATTCATCCACTTTTTCCCACTTGGTTCCGCTTTCCACGATTAAAGTGCCGTAACTTTTGACTTCGTATTGTTTGGTGATTTCGGGTCTTTCGTCGGGATCGATCATTTCGTAGCTGAGTTTACCGGTCAGATAATCATATTCATCCAGTTTATCGCGCGCCGCATCCTGCTCGGCTGTTTTGAAAAAGGCCTTCACTTCAATCTCCTTTTCCAGTCCCTTTAACAATTTGGTGGTCTGATCGGCCAGGCTCCAGTAGTTGTTGGCCGTCCAGTCCGCCCGGAAGTGACGCCGCGTGGTTATGAAGGCCAGCATGCCAACGATTGCCAGAACTATGATCACCTGGGCAAGGACATTGGTACCCTTTTTCATGGTGCTCGCCGAAAAAGTTCGTTCTCTTTTTTGATAAAATACAACCAGAAAATAGATAATTCCGACGATGCCTAAAATACTTAAAATCCAATGGGGTGTGCCCCAAATTTTACTGATTGAATACCATACTACCGAGGCAATGAGTAAAACGATACCCAGACCTCCGATAATTTGATCTATTTTTTTCATTGACTTGTTCTCCAAATTCTTACTGATATTTTGTTTCTATTCATTAAAATCTGCTATGCTCTCCATTTCATCGATTCCACCGATTTCACGGAGAGAAAAATACCGACGAATGTAAACAAAATATAATAGGCAATATGACTGGAGTCGATAATGCCCTGTGCAAAGTCCTCAAAATGCGTAATTATGGAAATATATTTCAAAACCGGCGCCAGGGTCGGTCCGCTGAAATTGGCGCCCCAGCCGATAATCCACAGAATCAGCGACAGGGCAAATCCGCCGATGGCGGCAATGATCTGATTTTCCGTCGTTGTCGAAATAAATAATCCGGCGGAAATGAACGCCGCACCCAGCAGAATCAGTCCGATGTAGCCGGAAAGAATCGGCAGAAAGTCCGGATTGCCGTAAAAGAAAAGCAATCCCTGAAAAAACATGGTCGGAACAAGCATTACAACATACAAAGCCAGACCGGCCAGAAATTTACCCGAGATAATCTGCAGTGGTGTAATCGGTACCGTGTAAAGCAGTTCAACCGTTCCCAGGCGTTTTTCTTCGGAATATAAACGCATGGTGATGGTCGGCAGGGCAAACAGGGAAATCAGCGCCACAGTCCAGAAATAGGAACGGATCAGCATTAAATTCACATTAATTTTCGGCGGCGCCATCCGGTACTGCTGGGCCTGCATCATGGCATAAAATGAACGTGTCACAAAATCGGACAGATAAAAATAGAAGAACAGCCCGGTTAATGCCGTGAAAACCGCCAGAATAACATAAGCCAGCGGCGAATAAAAAAATGACCGGAATTCTTTATCAAAAATTGCTAATGTCGCTTTCATATCAGGCAACCTCCTCTTCCTTAGTCGTCAAATGTAAGAAGATGTCTTCCAGTGATACACGATCCTGTGTCAATTCGATTAATCCCAAACCGCCTTCAACGATTTGCTTTGCCAAATCCTTGCGAATATCCTGTTCGCTTTCCACGGCCACCTGAAACACACCGTTCTTTTCACCTTCGAAATTAAGAGAGGCAATACGCTTTTCCGCTTTCAGCAGATCGCGGATTTTCTGCTCGCTGCCTTCGATTTGAAGCTGGATGCGCTCCGCGCCTTCCAGCCTTTTGGTTAAGTTATCCGGGGTATCTTCAGCCACAACAAAACCTTCATTAATAATCACCACCCGTTCGCAGGTCTGTTCGATTTCCGGCAGAATGTGTGACGACAGGATAACGGTATGATCGCCGCGCAGATTCTTGATCAGTTCCCGGATTTCGATAATCTGCTTGGGATCCAGCCCCACGGTTGGCTCATCGAGAATAACAATGGGCGGATTGTTGATCAGGCTCTGGGCCAGTCCGACACGTTGTCTGAATCCTTTGGAAAGCTTACCGATAATGCTGGTGCGCACATCGCCCAGCGCCGCTTTTTCCACCACTGTATCTACTTCGCCGGAACGGTAGGCTTTGGGGACTTCTTTAATTTTGCAAACGAAATTCAAATAGTCATTAACGGACATATCGGAATAGAGCGGCGGTGTTTCCGGCAGATAGCCTATTTTCCGGCGCACATCCATGCTCTGCTCGAGAATATCGAAGCCGGCGATTTTTGCCGTACCGCTTGTAGGCGGCATGTAGCAGGTCAGAATGCGCATGGTTGTGGTTTTGCCCGCTGCATTAGGCCCGAGCAGGCCTAAAATTTCACCTTTGTTTACACGAAAAGAAACATCGGATATGGCGCGTGTTTCGCCATAGTAGCGCGTTAAATTTTCAACTTCAATCAATGCTGCTTCCTCCGTTTTTTATGTTCACTTCATTTATTATTTCATATTATCCGGCTGCTGACCGTCAGTCAGCAGTTCTTGTTTTGTTTCGCTTTCCTCCCCTTCGGCGTTGCCTTCAGTATCGGTGGTCTTTTCGTAAACTATTTTGGTGTCATTGATAAAATGCACCGCTTTGTCTTTCAGCGCTCCGATACTTTCCTCATCGGGGATATGCTTGGCAAATTTAACCAGGTCTGATGATGTCAGAATCAGCTCAATATCAGTCTTCCGTTTATCATCTTCAAGATGGGCGGCCAGGTCGCGCATAATCTCCGCGGTGGTTTCTTCCATGGCCGCTATGAAAAAACGACCCTCCAGATAAATGCGCATGATCCCGGACAGCCGGGTAAAAAAAGTTTTGTAATCTTTCCGGCTGAGCAGATCGGATGCATACAATTCCTGTAAAGCATCGAGAGCAACTTCATGACAGGGCGGCGGAGGCGGCGGCGGTGAAAAGATGTAGCCTTTTTCCCTGCGCCGCTTCCAGACCAGGTACAGCAAATAAATGACAACCAGCAAAAGCAACCCTGCAACCGCAACAGATATCCAGAAAACGTAATTGAAAGGAATATCGATCGGCGGTTTAACGTCTTTCAATTCCCTGGCCTCATCACCGGAAATCACCGATTTTACAAAAATATCGATTGCCGGCGCTTCGATAACTTTGTAAGCCTTGCTGGTATCTTCGGGAAAATAAGCCACCGGAAACGGCGGGATGGTATATTTTCCGGTATCATAAACCGATATGGTGTATTCGTAGCGCTCAATGATCCGGCCATCCTTTTCCCGCGGCTCGTGGAATTCATAATCCTTAATCTGAAACATGCCCAGATTAACGCCTTCACCGGGTTTGGCAATGCGCAGATCCGCATGACGGTCAATAACCACCGTATAGGTAATCTGATCGCCAATGGTGATTTCCGCGGTATCCACCATCGACTGCGCTTCAATCAGCACGTTTTCCTGCGCCGGCGCATGCAGAACGCTGATGCAAAAAATAAACGTGATTAAAGCAAAATAACACACGCTGTTTCTTTTCAACCTACTGCACCCGGTCTTCATAAACTTTAACTTCCTCGGCCTTCATCAGGCGTTCGATGAGCTGGTTATAGGCTTTCTGTTGTCTTTCCATGGCCAGGTCCTGTGCGGCCTGCTGAGTCACTTCTTCAAATGGCTTTTGCCTGATTACGTTACCCTCTTCATCCTTTTCAACATACTTTTCTTTATGGGCAAGATAGTAAAGCTCAACATCCGCCGGTTCAATATTGATTTTATCCTTCAGCTCTTCCCGTAACATGATCTCGGCCATCAAAGCTTTTTTTGCGCGGAATGTCCCTTCGATTACTTCTTTATTTTTATCCAGTCCCTGGCGCTTTGCAGAATCGTATAACAGTTCCTGTAATATGTACTGCTTCAGGTATTCAATCTTTTGTGCTTTATTCCGGAATTGCTGCTGAACATAAGCGGGCAGTTTACTGATCTCAAAATCGAGATCGCCCTGGGTAATTTTTCTGGAACCGATCGCAGCCAGCACGGCGCCGGGACGATTATCCTCAACTTTACTTTTATCAAGTGCCGCCTCTTTCTGATAAACACGGGCGGCATCGGTGGAACGCTGCAGGCGTTCGAGACAACTGACAATGCGTTTTCCCACATCGCCCTGAAGCATAGTTTCCGGATAAAGATATTTTACCTTGAAATAATACTGCAGTGCTTTTTCGTAATCGTTGAGCCGTTCGAAATAAATATTGGCAATGGTATAATAGGTGTTCGCTTCCCTGCTCACCCCGATTTGATAGTTATTAATATAGTCGAGATATTCCTGTGCCGCCGCTTCGTACAGGCCGTTGGTATAATAGGCATTGGCCAGTTGCAGTTTTGTATCGGCCGTAACCGCCGGTTCGTTATCCTTTTGACAGGAAAAAATCAACAAAGGAAGAATCAGATAAATGAATCGACTTATATGCATGTGTTTTCCTGTTGGTTTAAATTCGTTTTTCAATGTATCTTTCAATTGCATTTGACAATTTTTACTTTTTCTTCGCAATTAAACCGCCATCCGTTTG